>JANMTJ010000649.1:0-3526 GCA_031390295.1 Oleiharenicola sp. | reverse complement strand
CGGCCGGGGCACGCCCGCCCCCTTCGACCCGCCGAGAAACCTCGTCTGGCGCGGACTCTATAAATGGGTCCGCAACCCGATGTATCTGGGCATCCTCACGCTGGTGACCGGCGAGGCCGTGTTCCTCCGCTCCAACCATATCCTGGTTTACCTGATCTGCCTCACCTGTGCCGTACACCTGTTTGTCATGGGCTACGAGGAGGATGCCCTGCGCCGGCAATTCGGCGCCATGTATGAGGACTACAAGCGCGCCGTGCCCCGCTGGCTGCCGCGCAAACCGCGGCCGCAGTTGCAAACCGTGGCCCCGTTTGAAATCCGGCGCTGAAGCCGTTCTACTCGATCCGCCCCTCGTCGAACTCGATCAGGTCCACGACGCTGACGATCTGCTCCACGCGGTCCGCACAGCCCATGTTGGTCAGCGCTTCCTTCAAAAATTCGCGCCCGCTCGGCGTCATCCCCTTCTGCACATAGTCGCGGTTCCATTTCGCCGCCCGGACGTCAGTGGGCAGGAGGGACTTCAGTTTCGCCTCGATTTCCTCTTCCGTGGCCGATTCCAGCACTATTTTCTCCACGGCGGCCGGATCGATACCCAGGTGCAGGCAGAGGAAGCGATCCATGCCGCGCTTGAAATTCCTGGCGTAACTCGCCGGCAGCACCCCGTGCTGCTTGACGTAGTGGCACTTGGCCAGAAACCGCGGCAGATGCAGCAGGCCGGTGGCGGCATGGGGCGTGTAGGCCGAAGGCAGGCTGGTCAGCACTTCGCCGGATGAACCGGGGATGGGCTTGGAGGGCATGCACGGAAGAAAAGCTGAAAGACCGAAGGGCTGAAAGACTGAAACACCTCGTAGCCTCTCGCGGGACTGCTCCTTCCGCCTCCAGCCAGGGCCGAACCAGCACCCAAAAGAAAAGGCGGGGTTCGGAGACCCCGCCCTACCGCGATGCATCCAAGGCGCGCGGCCGTGGGCTCAGAAGAACCGCACCGGCTTGGCCTGCTGGCGGACGTGCTCCTCGTCGGAGCAGCCGGCGTTGGTGGCGACCGCCACCGTGGCACCGCTGGCTTTGACCAGGTTGTTGGCGAGCATGTAGTTCTCGACTTCCTCACCGGAGATGTCGGCGAGCATCACGCCGTCGATCTCGACACAGGGCGAGAGGGGCTGGGCGGACTTGCGCACCATTTCCTCGTAGTTGGCGCGGTTGTTGATGATGTCGATGTCCTCAAACTCAAGGCCGTGCTTGTGCATGATGGCACGGACGCCGTTGGACCAGCCGCAGTGCGGTTTGAGATAAGCTTTGATCTTCATAGGTGGGCAAAAATGTGTGTGCGCCAACCTATGTGGCATGCTTTCTTCTTCAACTTAAACTTTCACCTGGTTTAGTCTGACCTTCCTTGTCCACCACGTTTCCCACCCTTTCCCCCGGCCAGGCCTCCGAATTCGCCCGGCTGGGCCTGGCCAATGTGCGCCGCGAGCACCCGCACCTGTTGCAGCATGTGTTGAATTCGCCCGATGACGTGCGCACGCCGCGCGAATTGCACCCGGCGTTTAACGGCAGCTACGACTGGCATTCCTGCGTGCACCAGCACTGCATGCTGGCCCGGCTGGTGCGGCTTTTCCCGGAATTGCCCCAACGGGCCGAGATTGACGGACTGCTCCGGGAAAACTTGTCCGGGGAGAAAATCGGCGCGGAGGCCGCATATTTCCGGGAACCGGGCCGGGGATTTTTCGAGCGTCCCTACGGCTGGGCGTGGCTGCTCAAGCTCGCCGAAGAGCTCCGGCGCTACGACAAGACGCTGGCCGGAAACCTGACCCCGTTGGTCGCGATCGTGCGGGAGGGCCTGCTCTCCTATCTGCCCGCCCTCACCCACCCGATCCGCCACGGTGTGCACAATAACACCGCCTTTGCCGTCAAGCTGGCCCTCGACTACGCCCGCGCGGCCGATGACCAGGAGCTGAAGCTTTTCTGCACCAGCCGCATGGCCTACTGGTTCGGCCACGACACCGACTACGGGGCGCGCTGGGAGCCTTCCGGGGAGGATTTTCTTTCGCCCGCGCTGACCGAGGCCGAGGTGATGGCCGCCGTGCTGCCCCCGGACACTTTCAGCCGCTGGCTGAGCCGCTTCCTGCCCAACCTGCACACCGGCGAGCCGGTCAAGCTCTTCACCCCCGTCCGGGTCAGCAATCCCTCCGACCCCAAGATCGCGCACCTGATCGGCCTCAATCTCAACCGGGCCTGGTGCTGGCGGCGCCTTGCCCTTTCGCTGGCGCAGTCCGACCCGCGGCAGGAGCGCGCCCGCGAGGCCGCGGTCCGCCACTTGGAGGCTGCCCTGCCAATGATCGATGTGAACGACTTCAACCGCGCACACTGGCTGGCCTCGTTCGCCGTGTATGCACTGACCGAGACGTGATTTTGGGTGGCTGCTCGACCCTGGGCATCTGAGGCTCCCGGCCTGAGTTTAGGCTGTTTTTTTGCCACTCCGCACTTGCCCGGCCGGCACCCCGAAGAAAGTCTCCTGACATACTGTTGTCAGCGCCCTCCGTTATGCTGTCCCTTTAATCCTTACCACACGATACCCATGTCCAAAGCCACCAAGTCCGAGTCCCGCGTCGCCCCCGCCGAGAAATCCGCCAATCCCGCCCGCGAGAAAAACATCGAGCTCGCCGTCTCGAGCATCACGAAGCAGTTCGGCGAGGGCTCGATCATGCGCCTCGGCAGCAACACCAAGATGAAGGTCGAGACGCTTTCCACCGGCTCGCTCGCGATCGATCTCGCGCTCGGCGTCGGCGGCCTGCCCCGCGGCCGCATCATCGAGATCTACGGCCCGGAATCCTCGGGCAAGACCACCTTTTGCTTGAGCGCCATCGCCGAGGCCCAGCGCCAGGGCGGCCTGGCCGCGTTCATCGACGTTGAGCATGCGCTCGACCCGAAATACGCCCGCATCGTCGGCGTCAGCCTCGACGACCTGCTCGTCTCGCAGCCCGACTCCGGCGAGGACGCCCTCAACATCATGGAGACGCTCATCCGCTCCAACAGCATCGACCTCATCGTCCTCGATTCCGTCGCCGCGCTCATCACCAAGGCCGAGCTCGACGGCCAGATGGGTGACATGACGATGGGCAGCCAGGCCCGCCTCATGAGCCAGGCGATGCGCCGCCTCACCTCGGTGGTCAGCAAGACGAACTGCGTCTGTATTTTCACCAACCAGATCCGCGAGAAGATCGGCGTCATGTTCGGCAATCCCGAGACCACCTCGGGCGGCCGCGCACTGAAGTTTTTCTCGTCGGTGCGCATCGACATCCGCCGCAAGGACCAGCTCAAGACGCCCGACGGCAAGGTCATTGGCAACCGCACCAAGATCAAGGTCGTGAAGAACAAGGTCGCACCGCCGTTCACCGAGTGCGAATTCGACATCATGTACGACGAGGGCATTTCCGCCACCGGCTCGCTGATCGACCTCGGCATCGACCACAAGGTGCTCGAGAAGAAGGGCGCATGGATCGCCTTCAACGGCGAGCTTGTCGGCCAGGGC
>JANMTJ010000643.1:0-2839 GCA_031390295.1 Oleiharenicola sp. | reverse complement strand
TCAACTTTATCTCAACGAGATCCGCCAGACTCCGCTCCTGACCATCGCGGAGGAGATCAAGCTCGCCGCCCGCATCAAGCGGGGCGACAAGGCGGCCCGCGACCATATGATCAAGGCGAACCTGCGCCTCGTCGTGAAGATCGCCTACGATTACAACCAGATGGGCCTGCCACTTATGGACCTCATCAGCGAGGGCAACCTCGGCCTGATCAAGGCCGTTGAGCGCTTCGATCCTGCCAAGGGAGGCAAGCTGTCCACCTACGCTGCTTGGTGGATCAAGCAGTCGATGAAGCGCGCCTTGGCCAACCAATCCAAGACGATCCGGCTGCCGGTTCACCTCGTGGACAAGATTTCCCGCATGCGGAAGATGATTGCCAAGCTCACTGACGAGCTCGGGCGCGAACCCGAGAACGAGGAGATCGCCGCGGAGTTGCAGATCCCGACGGCCAAGGTTGCTCTCCTGAAAACGGTCAGTGTACGCCCTGCCTCGCTCGACGCCCCCGTCGGCGAGGACAACGATTCCGCCACACTTGGCGACCTCGTCGGCGATGACGCCGCCGTCAGCCCCTACGAGGGGCTCGGCGACAAGAACCTCCGGGAAGACCTCAGCTCCATGGTCAACTCCCTTGACCCCCGTGAGGCCAGCATCATCAAGCTCCGTTTCGGCCTGAACGGTGAAAAGGAACTGACCCTTGAGGAAGTCGGCAAGAAATTCAAGGTCACCCGTGAGCGCATCCGCCAGCTGGAGTATCTCGCCCTCGCCAAGATCCGCCGGCAGATGCAGAGCCATAACAAGATCCGCACCGCCGACGAGGTTGAGGAAGAGCGCTACGCCTCACAACGCGCCGAAGTCATCCGTGGCTTCGTCGCCCAGCACGCCGAACCGGCACTTTGACTTATCCTGGCCAAAACAAAACGCGCAGCCATTCCGGCTGCGCGTTTTTTATGATCATGGCCGGACAGCCTGCTTCTTGAGTGGTTTCAGACGCAGGAAGGCGACATCGTGGGAGTCTAGCCGCTTCTTGAAAGCCTGCTTCGTGGTACCGACATCCTTTTTATCCCAGATGTCCCGGACGGAGCACTCATCGCCGACAAACCACCACCCATGACTGAAATCGATCTCTAGCTCGGCGGTGGTGTCTCCGGAGTTGAGCAGGACGACGGCCCAGTCGCCCCCGGCGAGTTCGCGCACCCAGATTTCGCGGCCAGGTTCGGCGCGGAAACGCCAGCCCTGCTTGCCGAGCTTGTCCTGATTGATGGCGAGGGCTTCCTTGTCGACCAGCAGGGCGGTGATCTCCGGCGACATCTTGCGCACGTCATTGCCCGCCATGAGCGGGGCCGCGAGGATGCTCCAGAGACTGAAGTGGGCGCGCGACTCGGCGAAGGTCAGGCCCTCGTTGCCGACTTCGAGCATGTCGGGATCGTTCCAGTGGCCGGGGCCGGCGTATTTGCCGATGCCGTTGTTCTGGCCGTCGGCGGGCTGGACCTGGGAGAATTGGAGATCGAGGATGACCTTCCAACCCTGCTCCCAGCGCTGCTTGCAGTCATAGCAGTCGGTGATGTCACCGGTGGTGCGCCAGAGGTGGCCGACATCCTTGGCCCATTCCCAAGGCTTTGACCCACCCCATTCACAGATACTGAAAACGACCGGACGCTTGGCCGCATAGAGGGCGTCGCGCATGCGGGTGTAGGCGTCCTGCGGGTTGGCCATGCCGGCGGTGCACCAGTCGTATTTCAAATAGTCCACGCCCCACTCGGCGTATTTAAGCGCATCCTGGAACTCGTGACCCCAGCCACCGGGGTAGCCGGCGCAGGTCTTGGTGCCCGCGCAGCCGTAGATACCGAACTTAAAACCGCGCGCATGGAGCCAGTCGCCGAGGGCCTTCATGCCGCTGGGGAACTTGTCGGGGTGAGCCTGGAGGTTGCCTTGGGCGTCACGCTCCATCGCGGACCAGGTGTCGTCGAGGACGATATAGACGTAGCCCGCGTCGCGCATGCCGTTTTTGATCATGGCCTCGGCGGTCTCCTTGATCATGAACTCGTCAATGTTGCTCGCGAAGGTGTTCCAAGTGTTGAAACCCATCGGGGGGGTGAGGGCGAGGCCTTCGAATTTCTGGGCCTGGGCCGAGACAGTCAGGGCCAGGACTAGGGCGAACAGTTTTCTCATGGGGTAACGGGGTTGGAGGAGCTCCACCAGACCAGCGGCCGCACGGTCAAGTTCAAGAAAAAGGCGTTCCGCGGAGTGCGGAACGCCTTTGAATGCTTGTTTGGGAATTAAGCCTTATTCCTTCTTGGAAGCCTCGTCGAAGATATCGCCGAGGTTCGTCATGTCGGAAGCGCCGGTGCTCTTGGAGAACTGCTCGTAGGTCGCAGTCTCCTGCGCGAGTTGCTCCGCCGAGTAGTTGGCGGCCTTGATCGAGAGACCGATGCGACGCTGTTCGCGGTCGATCTTGATGACGCGGGCCTGCACTTCCTGGCCGGGCTTGAGCACGTCCTTGATCTTGTCGACGCGCTCTTCCTGGATCTGCGAGATGTGCACGAGGCCGTCGATGCCGTCCTTCAGCTCGATGAACGCGCCGAAGGTGGTGATCTTGGAGATCACGCCCGGGACGACGTCGCCGATGCGGAAGAAGCTGTCGATGTCGGTCCACGGATCGGTCGCGAGCTGCTTCATGCCGAGGCTGATGCGCTGCTGCGACGGATCGACGTCGAGGACGATGGCGTCCACCTCGTCGCCCTTCTTGAGCATCTCGGACGGGTGGTTGATCTTGCGGGTCCAGGACATGTCGGAGACATGCACCATGCCGTCGATGCCTTCCTCGAGTTCGACGAAGGCGCC
>JANMTJ010000405.1:0-15096 GCA_031390295.1 Oleiharenicola sp. | reverse complement strand
GCCGTGGTGACGCCGCTGCGGATATAGTCGAGGCAGCCGTGCAGAACGAACCAGTAGAGGTCCTCGGCCGTGGTGTACTGCAGGAATTGCTGGCGCGCGCGGCCCCAACCGGCGAGCTCCTGGGTGTGGCCGACCCCGCGGAGCGGGCTGTCAGCCAAGTGACTGTGCGTGGAAATGAACCCCGGGGCGACGAACTTGCCGCCGGCATCGACGACGCGATCGGCGCTGAACCCGGCCGGGGCGTCACCGGGCGTCACGGCCGTGATGCGTCCGTCGGAACCGACGGTCATGTAGCCGACGAACGGGGTTTCCTGGCCCGGCTTCATCGTGATGAAGAGGCCATTCTTGACCAGCAGGGTGTCAGCCGGCGCGGAATTCCAGGCGAGCCCGGACAAAACCAGGGCGAAAAGCAATCGATGGGTGCGGATGTTCATGGTGAAAGGGGGTGCGGGCGGGTCAGCGTTGGGTAACGGCCGCGACGGGCTTTTCGCTCCGGAGTTTCATCGCCGCGACCCGGGCCTTGGCGTCGCGGGCCACGGCGGCCGCGTCGAATTTCAGCGGCTGGCCGCGTTTGACCACCGCCTCCCCGCCCACGAAGACCGTGTCCACGTTGGCGTTGTTGCAGACGAAGACCAGGGTGGCATAGGGATCGTAAACCGGCCCGGTGTCAGGTTGCGTGGGATCGACGAGCAGGAAATCGGCGAACTTACCCACCTCGAGCGAACCAACCTGGTCCGCCACCCCGATGGCCCGGGCGGTACCAAGCGTGTGGAGCCGCAGCATGTCCTGCGGCAGCAGGATCGACGCGCTGCGGTATTTCATGCGGAGACTATAGAGACCCATGCGCATGTTCTCGAACGGGTCGGCCAGATCCGCGGTGCTCTGGCCGTCGAGCCCCATGCCGACCGTCATGCCGGACTTGAGGTATTTCGGCACGTCGGCGAGGCCGGAGGCGAGCCGGCCGTTGGAAAGCGGGTTCCAGATCATGCGAGCCCCGGCGGCCACGGACTTGAGCAGGATCTCCTCGCTGTGGTGGATGAAGTGCCCGTAGATGATCCCGATCTGCAGCGCCCCGGCCTCCTCCATCATTTTGAAGTCGGCGCGGTTCTGCATCTGGTAGACCCGGGATTCGAGAAAGTGGACCTGCAGGTCGAGGCCGAACTCCTTGGCGATGGCGACCTCGGTGGGAAAGAAGTCGTGGCCCCAGCGGCCGATGTGGCCGGTCTTGGCGAGCGCCAGCTTCAGGTAGCGCGGATTGCCGGCCGCCGTCCGGTCGGCGTAGGCCTTGAAATCGAGAAAGGCCTGGCGGGCCTCGGCCGGGGGCAGATCGGGGACGTTATAGCCATAAACCAGCCTCATGCCTGAGGCGATCTCCGCTGCGAACATTTCCCGGTAGAGCTCCTCGCCCATATAACGGGCCCGGATCGGATACTCGAACGCCGTGGTGATGCCGTTGCGCAGGTAGTCGAGCGAGCCGTGGAGAGCGAAGGCGTACAGGTCGCCCGGGCCGAAATACTCGGACTTGAAGAACGGGACCGGATTGTCGATCAGGCCGTCCAGTTCCTTGTCGGGCAGGCGACCGCGCCGCACGGAAGCGGCCAGATGGCTGTGGCCGGAGAGGAAACCAGGCATTACGATCTGTCCTTGGGCGTCAAGGGTCCGGGCGGCGGTGGTGCCGGCCGGCGGCGCGCCCCGGCCGAGCGCCGCGATGCGGCCGTCGGCGTCCACCAGCATGTAACCGGTGAAGGGCTCTTTGTCGTTATCTGCCAGCGTGAGCACGAGGGCGTTGGTGACCAGCAGGCGGGCCGGTTCGGCGGCCAACAAAAGCGGCAGGGCGCCACCCAGCACGGCGGCCAGCACCCCAAGGCGGACAGGAAGAAATCGAAAAGGCGTCATGGTGGGAGAGATCAAGGTTTGGTCAGCGCAGAGAGCATCCGGGTGGTTTTCTCGCGGTTGCGCTCCATGCGGAAGCGGGTGTCGCGACCGAGGGCGACGGTGTCATGCTTGAGCAGGCGCCCGTTTTGCGCGACGAGCTCGCCGCCCACGTAGATGCGGGCGATGTTCGAGAAGCTGCAGGCAAACACGAGCGAGCCATACAGGTCGTAAACCGGCCCGGTGTCCGGGTTGGTGAGATCGATGAGCAGGAAGTCGGCAAATTTGCCAGCCTTGAGGGAACCGACGCGATCGGCCACGCCCAGCGCCTTGGCCGTGCCGATGGTGTGAAGCCGGAGGACGTCGAGCGGGCCGAGCACGCTCGCGCTCTCGTACTCCATGCGGATGTTGTAGAGCCCCATGCGCATGTTTTCGAAGGGATTGGCGAGGTCCGCGGTGTTCTGGCCGTCGAGGCCCATGCCGACCGTGAGGCCGGCCTTCAGGTATTTCGGGATGTTTGCGAGACCCGACGCGAGCCGGCCGTTCGAAAGCGGGTTCCAGATCGCCACGGCCCCGGCCTTGACCGACTCCTCAAGGATCTGGTCGTCCGACTGGATGAAGTGCGCGTACTCCAGCTTGATGCCGAGCGCGCCGGAGTCCTTCATATACTGGAAGTCGTGGCGGTTCTGCTTCTGGTAGAAGCTCGATTCGAGAAAATGCACCTGGAGGGCGAGACCGAACTCCTGGGCGATCTTCACCTCCGAGGGAAACTGCCCGTGACCGATGATCCGGCCGAGATGTCCGTTCTTGGCCAGCGCCAGCTGCAGGAAGAATGGGCTGTCCTTGTGCTGGTCGGTCATTGTCTTGAAGGCGACAAATTCCGCCCGCGCCTGCTCGTAGGGCAGGTCGGGCACGTTGTAGCCGTAGACAAACCGCTGGCCCGAGGCGATCTCCGCCTGGAAGATCTCGTTGTAGTACTGCGGCGGCAGGCGGCGGTTGGGGTAGTTAAAGGCAGTGGTGATGCCGTGGACCAAATAGTCGAGCGAGCCGTGCAGCGTGAAGGCATGGACGTCGCCCTGCTCGTAGAAGCGGCCGTCCATGAAGGTCGGCCGGAAGTCGATCATGCCGTCGAGTTCGCGCCCGGAATTAATGCCGCGCATGACACTGGAAGCGAGGTGGCTGTGGCCGGAGAGGAACCCCGGCATGATCACCTGTTCCCCGGCGTCGAGCGTCTGCTCGGCTGCCAGGCCGGCGGGCGGGGCACCCCGGCCGATTTCCCCGATGCGGCCGTCGGCCGCGACGGTCAGGTAACCCAGGAACGGTTCCGGCTGGTCGGGCTCCAGGGTGACAAGCGTGGCATTGCGCACGAGGAGCTTGAGCGGGGCCGCGAAGCCGGGCCCGGCCAGACCGCCGCAGACGAGCACAGCAGCAGCCAGCCACGCCGTGAGGGCAGACGGATCCGTCCTATTTTTTCGGGCCGAGCAGTTTCTCGCCGTCCATCTGGTAGAGAGATACGATGTAGCCATTTTCATAAGTTTCGGCGATGCGCAGGGTACCGACGAACACGACCGGCACGTCGGCGATCACCTTGACGCCTTCACCCGCCATCGAGACGACGACGTACTCGTTCATGTTGGGCACGTTGCCGTAGCAGCAGGTGGTGATGTCACGCATCATGATGAACTTTTTGGCCAGGCCGTTCACCAGCTGCAGCGGCATCATGTAACCGGTCAGGGCCACACGCTGGTCCTGATAGGTGCGGATCCACGCCGGGATCTGATCGCGCTTCTTCGCCGCCTCGATCTCCTCGGGCGTCGCACCGCTGGCGGAGTCAAAGATGGTGTACTCGTAGCCCGCCAGCTTCTCGAAGCCCACCGCGAGGATCTCCCCGTTTTCATACGGGACCCTGCGGATCTCCTGCAGCTCGGCCGGCGAAGACGGCGTCTGGGCAGCCAGCGGAACGGCGGCCACCACGAGGCACGCCACAATCAAACCAACGCAACGTCGGAGGGAACGGGGATTGCCATGGCTGGATTTCATAAAGGGATCAGGGTTTTCCGGCTGGAAGCTGTGCGGTGACGTCGCGGTAGATCTGGCCCTTCAGCGTGAAGAACGGAACCGTGATGGTGATGACGGGGCTGCCCGAAAGACCGGTGGTGGCCTCGAAGAGCGAGGTATCGCCGGCCTTTTCGCCCGTCGCGCTGCTGGCGACGGCCTGGAATGCCAGGGAAACCTCCTGTTCCCCGCTGCGTCCCCGGGCCGCGAACGAAAGCTGGTCGGAGCGGACGAAGTTCTCCGCCTCGCCGTCCATGATGAACGCCTGCACGACGCCCGGCGTTTCACCGTGGCGAAACTCGATGTGATATGCCTCCTCGCCCAGCTCGGCGAGCACCCCACCCTGCGGGGCGACGTGCGTATGTGACTTCGGCGCAGACGCCGGTTCCGGCGGCGCTTTTTTGGTGCAGCCCGCCGCGGCGAAGAGCGCGAGGCCCAGACCGAGAAGCAACGAAGCTGAAAGGCGGTGCGACATGGTGGATCAGGAAATAGGGGACAACCCGGCGGACACGTCGGTGCGGTAGGCTTTGAAGGCCGGGAAGATGCCGAGCATAGCCGCCAACGCGACAATGCCCGCCGGGGCGAGCAACATCACGGGGTGAAACTGCAGGGGATCGATCACGACGCCGGTCTGGACCCGGATGATACCCGAGGCCACGACCACAATCACCCCGTACACGAGAAAGGCGCCGGTCATGCCAATCGCGGCGATCGCGGACGACTCCAGCACAATTGCACCGAAGACGGCGACGCGATGCGCGCCGAGCGCGCGCAGGATGGCGATCTCCCGCCGGCGCTCGTTCATCGAATTGTAGATGCTCGCCAGGATCGAGGCGGTGGCGACCACCACGACGAGGTAGGAAATGAACGCGAGGACCCGGTCAAACCACGCAATCTTGTCGAAGAGCTTCGCGAGAATCTGTCCGATCGGCCACGCGAACGTGAGCTTGTTGCCCCGCTTGTTGTAGAGCAGGTCCATCTGGAATCCGCTCATGGGATTCTCGGCCTTGAGCTTGATCAGGACGGCGCTCGAATCCGTGGCGGCCCGGGGATCGTGTCCGCTCATCTTCTGCAGGCCGGCGAGCGGAATCCAGATCACGCGATCAGCGGGCGTGCTGGTCGGCGCGAAGATGCCGGTGACGACGTAGGTCTCGGCGTGTTGCTTCGCCTCGTCGTACAGGAGCCCATGGAACGGATGAAACGTGTCCCCCACCTTCAGTTCCAGCTGCTGCGCGGCAAAACTCCCGACCACCGCCTCGTGCTCGCCCTCCTTGAATGGGCGTCCGGGCGGATCGATCTCGTAGTGGCGCCCGGGCGTGTATTCGACGCGATCGAACAGCTCGGGCGTCGTGCCGACCAGGCGGAAGGTCTTGTAATTGTCCCCGACCGCGATGGGCAGCGCGAGATCGACACTGGGATGCTTCCGGATCGCCTCGACGTCGGCGGCGGCGATGTTGCCCGGGCTCTCCTCGAGGTGGAAGATCGAGTTCAGCACGAGCTGCAGCTTCGAACTGCGCGCGCCCAGCACGGCGTCGAAGCCCCCGGTCACGGCGGTGAAGGTGCGGCTGGCCTCCTCTTTCATCACCCAGACGGCCATGAGCAACCCGCCGGCGAGCGCGATGGCAAAGGCCGACACCAGCGTCGAGGCCAGATGATGGCGCAGGCTCTTGTAGACGACGAGGAGGACGACCATGATCAGTTACGGTCCGGCTGGTTGAGCTGCCGGAAATCCACGACGTGTTCGAACTGGGCGAGAATGTCGCGCGCGTGGCTCACGAGCAGCAAGGCCGCACCCTGCTCGGTGCAGGTCTCGCGCAGTAACGCCAGGGTCTCGGCGGCGAGATGCTCGTCGAGGTTGCCCGTGGGTTCGTCCGCCAGCACGAGCTTCGGCCGGTTGGCCAGCGCCCGCGCCACCGCCACGCGCTGCTGCTGGCCGATCGAAAGCTGCCGCGGGTGATACGCCAGCCGGTGCGAGAGGCCAACGCGTTCCAGGAGGGCGCTGGCGAAGGGCCGGTCGCGTTTGGCACCGAACGACATCGCGAGCAGCACGTTCTCCAGGCAAGTGTAGCCCTGCAGAAGGTTGAAGCTCTGATAGACGCAACCGAGCGTGGTCGCGCGCAAGCGGTCGCGGCGCGACTCCCCCAACCCGCCGAGATCGACGCCGTTGAGCTGAATCGACCCGGCGTCGGCTTTCACCAGCCCGGCGATCAGGTTGAGAAACGTGGTCTTGCCACTGCCGCTCTCGCCTTTCAGGCCGAGCTGCGTCCCGGTTTCGAGGGCAAAGTGCTCGATGGAGACAACCGCCTTGGTCGTACCCTCGGGCGTGCGGTAGGATTTGCGCAGGTTGGTGATTTCGAGGACGGCCATGGAGCGATCAGTACTTGGTCGGCACCGGGCCGTCGTACCAGTAAGCCGTTTTCGTTCTGAAAATGTGCTTGGGCACGACGGCATGCACCATCTGGGCAGGCAACAGCGCGCGGGTGACCGTGAAATCGACCGTGACGCTGGTCAGGGCGTAGGCATCGTAGAAATCGAGGCCCTCCTTTTGTTGCAAAAACTCAACGCATTCCCGCGTGGCGATGCGCACGGCCTCGTCCAAGCTGTCGTGGATACCCACGAACACATAGTGCGTCGGCGTCTCCATCCGCGGATTCTGCAGCGGTTTCTTCTTGTGGACGATGAACTGGAAGTAACCGGTAAGGCTGACCTCGAGCGACGGGTTGGTGATCTCGCCGTTACCCTGCAGGGCATGGCCGTTGCCGGTGAAAAAGCGCGCGCCGTCGACATGGACCGGCAGGTAGAGCGTACCGCCGCGTGAAAGTTCCTGGAGGTCGAAGTTGCCGCCGTGCAGTGCGGTGGGCGGGCTCGAGGCGAAACCGCCGGCCGTCGCCGGCGGGGCGATGCCAATCTGGCCCATGAACGGCGCCAGGGGCAGCTCGATTTCGCCCGGCTTGAAGAGCGCGACGCTCCGGTCGAGATCGAGGTGATACTGGTGGGTCCACGGCCGGGGCACGAGGTCGGCCAGCGGATGCCCGCCGCCGGGTGAGGTAGAATTGACGCCAAAGGGCTGTCGAAACCGGATGTCGAGCATGCGCACCTCCAGTGAATCGCCGGGCTCCGCGCCCTCCACGTAGATTGGACCGGTCATGATCTGGCCCCGCAGGCCACTCGGGTCGACCGGGGTCTTCTCGAAGATCTCAAGCAGGTCGCGGGCGACCGGCGAATCAAGCGGGATGCCGCGATCCTGGAAGGATTTCCTCGGGTTCGACCGGGTGGTACCCGAGGGATTGGCGATGTCGAGCTTGACGATCTCACCGTCCTTGATCCGCAGCGCCGGCTTCATGTGCGCGGTGTACACGCCCATCGACACGGTGTTCCAGCGGGACGGAAGATAATGGTCGTACTTGAGCTCGGTGTCGGCCCGGACCCCCACCCCGGTCAGCGTCAGCAAGCCGCCCAGCCACAGGCGGGGCGAAGGACAAATGAGTGAGATGCGCATGGGCAATGAAAGTTGAAGCCGCGAGGTCAGTACTTCGGAGGCAACGGCCCCTCATACCAGTAGGCCGGCTGCGTCTTGAAAAGATGCTTGGGCACGGTGGCGTAGACCATCTGCGCCGGGATGAGCGCGCGGGCCACGGTGAAATCCACCGACACGCTGGCGAGCGCGTAGGCGTCGTAGAAATCCAAGCCCTCCTTCTCCTGCAGGAACTGGACGACCTCGAGGGTCGCCTGGCGCACGCCCTCGTCGAGCGAGTCATGCATCCCGAAGAAGACGTAGTGCGTGGCGGTTTCGACGCGGGGCATCTTGAGCGTCCTGCCCTTGTGCACGATGAACTGCAGGTAGCCCGTGAGGCTGACCTCGAGCGAGGGATTGGTGATCTCGCCGTTGCCCTGCAAGGCATGGCCGTTGCCGGTGAAATAAAGCGCACCCGGGACATTGACCGGCAGGTAGAGCGTGCCGCCGCGCGTGAGTTCCTGGAGGTCGAAATTGCCGCCGTGCACCGCCGTGGGGGGCGCGGACGTGAAGCCACCGGCCTTGACCGGGGGAGCCACGCCCATCTGGCCCATGAACGGCGCGAGCGGGAGCTCGATCTCACCCTTCTTGAAGATCGCCACGCTCCGTTCGAGATCCAGGTCGAACTTCTTCGACCAGGGACGCGGCACGAGGTCGGCCAGGGGATGCCCGTTGCCCGGGGACGTCGAGTTCACGCCAAACGGTGCGCGGAAGCGCACGTCGAGCACGCGCACCTCCAGCATGTCGCCCGGCTCCGCCCCCTCGACATAGATGGGACCGGTCAGCGGCCCGCCGCGATTCCCGGTAAACGGGTTTGCCGGCATCTTGTCATTGATCTCCATGACGTCCGCCACGATCGGCAGATCGAGCGGGATGCCGTTGTCGACGTAGAATTTTTTCGGATTGGCGCGGTTGAGGCCCGAAAAACTGACGATATCGAGCTTCACCCGGTCACCGCTCTTGATGCGCAGCACCGGCGCATATTCGGCGGAATAGACGCCGGGCGAAACCGTGTTCCACCTGGTGGGAAGATAATGATCGTACGCCAGCTCCTCGTCCGCGCGCGCCGGCGCGGCCAGCAGGCCGGCCGAGAGAGCCATCCACGCCGACCTGATCATGGTTGCTTTCATGGCTGGAGCGGTGGCGCGTTAGAATTTGGGTGGGACGGGACCTTGGTACCAATAGGCCGTCTTGGCCTTGAAGATGTGCTTCGGAATGGAGGCGTACACCATCTGCGCCGGTAGCAGGGCGCGGGCCACAGTGAAGTCGGTGGTCACACTGGTGAGCGCGTAGGCATCGTAGAAATCCATCCCCTCCCTCTTCTGGAGGAACTCGACGCACTGTAGGGTGGCCGAGCGCATCGCCTCGTCGAGGCTGTCATGGATGCCGATGATGACGTAGTGGGTCGGTGTCTCCATGTGCGGGATCGGGAGGGACTTCTTCTTGTGGACGATGAACTGGAGGTAGCCCGTTAGGCTCACTTCGAGCGACGGATTGGTGATCTCGCCGTTGCCCTGCAGCGCGTGGCCGTTGCCCGTGTAGAAATAGGCGCCGTTGACGTTGACCGGGAGAAACAGGGTGCCCCCGCGGGAAAGTTCCTGGAGGTCGAAGTTGCCCCCGTGCAACGGGGTTGGCGGGCTGGCTCCGAGTGCGCCGGCCTTCTCCGGCGGCGCGACGCCCATCTGGCCGAAGAACGGCGCAAGGGGCAGCTCGATCTGTCCGAACTTGAACAGCGCCACGCTCCGCCCGAGGTCGAGGTCGAACTTTTGCCGCCAGGGACGCGGCACGAGATCGGCCAGCGGGTGGCCGCTGCCCGGGTTGGTGCTGTTCACGCCGTAGGCGGCGCGGAAACGCACGTCGTGCACGCGCACCTCGAGCGAATCGCCCGGCTCGGCGCCCTCGACATAGATCGGTCCGGTCAGCAAGGCGCCGCGCAAGCCGGTCGGATGCGGCGTCGTTTTGGCGTTAATCTCCATGCTGTCGCGCGCCAGCTGGGTGTCGGTTGGCAGATTGTTGTCCTTATAATACTTCTGGATGTCGCCGCGCACTCCGACGCCGGCGGACGAACTCGACGTATCGATTTTCACGATGTCGCCGCTCTTGATCCTCAGCACCGGGGCGTATTCCGCCGTGTAGACGCCCATGGAGACCGTGTCCCATTTGGAACCGAGGTAGTGGTCGTATTTGACCTCTTTGTCGGCGAATGCGGCGGTGACCGCGAGGCTGCCCAAGAGGGCGCAGGAAAGGATGCGATGGGATTTCATGGAAATGATGTGATGAGGGAGCCGGCCGCGGCCGGTGGTTGGAACCAATAGGTGTTTTTATCCGCGAGGAAGTAGCTCTTGGGGATGAGCACATGGATCATCTGGCCCGGCTTGAGGGCGCGGGTGACGCAGAAGTCCGCGCCGAGGCTGATAAACGAATAGCTGGCAAAGAAATCCATCCCCTCCTTCTCCTTCAGGAACTGCTGGGCTTCGAGCGTCGCCATGCGCATCGCCGCGTCGAGCTGGTCGCCGATGCCGAGGACGATATAGTGCGTGGGCGTCTCGACCCGGGGCGCCTTTAGCGTGACGCCCTTGTGGACGATGAACTCGAGCACGGCCTCGATGTTGGTCTCGATGCTGAATCCGGTCACCTCGCCGTTGCCCTGCAAGGCGTGGGGATCGCCCGCGGAAAACAGCGCCCCCTTCACGTTGACCGGCAGGTAGAGGCTTGAACCCGTGGTGATCTCGCGGAGGTCGAAATTCCCGCCGTGGGCCGCCGTGGGCGGGCCGGAGGGCACCCGGCCGATCGCGGGGGGTGGCGCGACGCCCATCTGCCCCAGGTGCGGCTGCAGGGGCATCTCGATGCCCGGCGAGAAGAGCGCCCGGTTGCGCTTGAGATCCATGCGGTAGACCTGCTGCCACGGACGCGGCACAAGATCGCCGAGCGGGCCGCTGCCGCCCGGGCGCGTGCTGTTGATCCCGTAGTCGGAGCGTATTTTCAACGCATGCACCCGCACCTCGAGCATGTCCCCGGGCTCGGCGCCCTCGACATAAACCGGGCCGGTGAGCGGCGGTCCACGCGGGCGGAGACTTTGCTTCTTCATCTCCGCCTTCATCGCGATGATGTCCTGCACCGCGGGGTTATCGAGCGGGATGCCGTTCTCACGATAGAACGGCTCAGGATCGTCGGGAATGCCCGACAACGATACCGTTTCGAGCTTCACCCGTTCGCCGGACTGCACGGTGACCACAGGTTTCGTATCAACCGCGTAGTAGCCGGGCACGGTGGTCGCGAACGTCGCGGGGACGACATGCTCGTAATCGGGCGCCGCCTGGGCAAGCGACGCGAGCGTTACCGCCACAGCGCACAGCCGGGAGAGGTCGCACCCCAACCCGTGGCGGGGTGGCGACCCCGCGGGCAAATCGTGGCAGAAGTTCATGTGGATTCCTCGTTGGGCCCGGCCGGAACAGGCGGACAGGCCGGGCAAGGTCAGAAGGGTTACAGGCCGGTCGTCTTCACGGGCTCGGCCGGCAGGAACTGCTTGAAGGAGATGAACTCCTTCTTCGGGTCGAAGTAGTTGCCCGGCAGGTAATACTTCGGGGCGAGCTCGCCCTTGTACCAGTAGTCCGCCTGGTCTTTGATGAAGATGTACTTGGGCGTGACTACCTCCATCAGCTGGCCGGTGGTGTTGGCGCGCGCGATGTTGAAGTCGACCGCCAGGCAGCCGAGCGAGTAGGCGAAGAAGAAGTCGAGGCCGGCCTTTTCCTTGAGGAAGTCGACGAGCTCGAGCGCGGAGAGGCGCATGACGACGTCAAGCACGTCGGCGGTGCCGAAGGTGATGTAGTGCGTCGAGGTTTCCGCCCGCACGCTGGTGCTCGCCTTGCCCTTGTGGACGATGAACTGGAGGTAAGCGGTGAGCGGGACCTCCATGCCGAAGTAGTTCACTTTGCCGTTGGCGCCGGTGGCCTTGCCGCCGCCCGCGAGAAAGAGCGCGCCGGGGACATGCACCGGGAAATAGATGCTGGCGCCCTTGCCCAGGTCGGGCGTGTCGAGGCTGCCGCCGGTCAGTTTCGACGGGCGGTTCGCGACGTAGTTGCCCATCTCCTCGGAAGGCGTGACGCCCATCTCGCCGAGGTAAGGCCAGAAGGGAATCTCCACATTCTTGCTGAAGAGCACCTTCTTGCCGGGGCGATCCAGTTTGTAGACCCGGGCCGTCGGCGCCGGCGTCATGGTCGCCAGTGGATGGCCCATGTTGGTGGTCGTGCGGTTGATGCCGTAGTCGGATTGCACGGTGAGGTCGACAACGCGCACTTCCAGGGTGTCGCCCGGCTCGGCACCCTCGACGTAGACCGGCCCGGTCATCAGGCGGCCCACACGGCTGATGCCGTTGGTCGGCTCCTGGGAAAGGATCTCCAGCGTTTCCTTGAAGAAGGGCGTGGTGGCGGCGATGCCACCGGCCTTGAGCACAGCGGCGAAATCGGCCTTGTTCAATTCGGTCGAATTGACCGTGTCGATCTTCACGGTCTGGCCGGATTTTATCTTTACCGCGGGCGTTGCGGCCGGCGAGTAAGTCCCCTGGACCACGGTCGTGGGGGTGGCGGGAATGTAGGCATCGAACGCCGTTTCAGCGTGGACCGAACAGGCGATGGCACTCGCGGCGGCCGCGAGACGGAGGGAGCGGAGGAACACAGGTTTCATGGTGATTAGCGGAGGGAGAGGATTGCGGTTAGAATTTCTGGGGCACGGGCCCCTGGTACCAATAGTTGTCGGATTTCTTGAAAATGGCTTTGGGCAGGGACGCGTAGATCATCTGCATGGGCAGCAGGGCCCGCGCTACGGTGAAATCGGTGCTCACGCTGGTGAGTGCGTAGGCATCGTAGAAATCGAGTCCTTCCTTTTTCTGGAGGAACTCCACGCACTGCAGCGTCGCCTGGCGCATGCCGTCATCGAGCGAGTCATGCATGCCGAGGAAGACGTAGTGCGTGGGCGTCTCGACCCGCGGCATCTTCATCGGGTGGTTTTTGTGGACGATGAACTGGATGTAGCCGGTCAGGTTCACTTCGAGCGACGGGTTGGTGATCTCCCCGTTGCCCTGGAGCGCATGGCCGTTGCCCATGAAGAAGTGCGCGCCCTTGACGTTGACCGGCAGGTACACGGTGCCGCCCCGGACGAGCTCCTGCAGGTCGAAGTTGCCGCCGAAGAGCGGCGTGGGCGGACCGGCGCCCATCGCGCCGGCGCTGACCGGCGGCGCGACGCCCATCTGGCCGAAGAACGGCGCCAGCGGCAGTTCAATCTGGCCCGGCTTGAACAGCGCGACGCTGCGGTCCAGGTCCAGGTCGAATTTGTGGGTCCAGGGCCGCGGGACCAGGTCCGCCAGCGGATGGCCGGCGCCGGGGCTCGTGGAGTGCACCCCGTAGTTGATGCGGAAGCGCACATCGTGCACGCGCACCTCAAGCATGTCCCCGGGCTCGGCGCCCTCGACGTAGACCGGACCGGTCAGCAGCGCGCCCCGGATGCCGCTCGGGTGCATCGGCGTTTTTTCGCAGACCGCGATGATGTCCTGCACGACGGGCAGATCGAGGGAGATCTTGTTATCGACGAAAAACTTTTTCGGATTGGCCCGGTTCACGCCCATGGAATTGACGGTGTCGATCTTCACGACGTCGCCGCTTTTCACCTTCACCGCGGGTTCGTACTCGGCGGAGTAGACGCCCCAGGTAACGTTGGTCCATTTGGCGGGCAGGTAGGCGTCGTATTTCACCTCGGCCTCCGCGGCTGCGCGAAGCGGGACGGCCGTGAGCGTACCGACGCCCAGCAGCAGGAATAGCAATGGTTTCGTCATGTCAGGTCGGGGTTGCAGGTCAGTACTTGGGCGGCACCGGGCCGGCGTACCAGTAAGGGGCCGCGCCCTTGAAAATGTGCTTGGGCACGAGAGCATGCACCATTTGGGCCGGCAGCAGCGCCCGGGTTACGGTGAAGTCGGTTGTCACACTGGTGAGCGCGTACGCGTCGTAGAAATCGAGTCCCTCTTTCTCCTGCAGGAACTCGACGCATTGGAGGGTGGCCGAGCGCATGGCCTCATCGAGGCTGTCGTGGATGCCCACGAACACGTAATGCGTCGGCGTCTCCATGTGCGGAATCTTCAGCGCCTTCTTCTTGTGGACAATGAACTGGAAGTAGCCGGTGAGGCTGACCTCGAGCGATGGGTTCGTGATCTCGCCGTTGCCCTGCAACGCATGGCCGTTGCCGGTGAAGAAGAGCGCGCCCTCGGCGTTGACGGGTAGGAAGACGGTGCCGCCGCGGCTGAGCTCCTGCAGGTCGAAGTTGCCGCCGTGCAAGGGCGTCGGCGGGCTCGCCCCGAAGGCACCGGCGGAAGGCGGCGGCGCGACGCCGATCTGGCCCATGAAGGGGGCGAGCGGCAGTTCGATCTGGCCGGCCCGGAAGATCGCCACGCTGCGATCGAGATCCAGGTCGAACTTGTGGCTCCAGGGCCGCGGCACCAGGTCGGCCAGCGGATGGCCGTTGCCGGGCGCGGTTGAGTTCACCCCGTACGCCGCGCGGAAGCGTACGTCGCGGATCCGGACCTCCAGCGCATCGCCCGGCTCGGCCCCGTCGATATAGATCGGGCCCGTGAGCAGCGCCCCGCGCAGACCGCTCGGATGCATCTGCGTCTTGGTGCGGATTTCGATGATGTCCTGCACCACCGGCAGTTCGAGGGGGATCTTGTTATCGATAAAAAACTTCCTCGGGTCGCCGCGCGTGCCACCGCCGGACATGCTGGCGATGTCGATCTTCACGGTCTCGCCGCTCTTGATCCGGAGGACGGGCGGATACTCGGCGGTGTAGACCCCCATCGACACGGTGTTCCATTTGCTCGCGAGATAGTGGTCGTACTTGATCTCATCGTCCGCGACGACCAGGACGGCCGCGGCGAGCAACAGGGCGGCCCCGAGGGCGCACCGGCGGCAAGCGTGGAGGGAGGAAGGCATGGTCGGGCTGGGTTCAGGGTGCCGTCGCCACTGTCGGCGCCACGGCGCCGCCGTCCTTCATCGCCGTGTACCAATAGGTATCCTTATCCTTGAGGAAGTAGCTCTTGGGAATAAGCACGTGGATCATCTGGCCCGGCTTCAGGGCGCGGGTGATGCAGAAGTCCGCCCCGAGGCTGATGAAGGAATAGCTGGCGAAGAAATCCATGCCTTCCTTCTCCTTGAGAAATTCCTGCGTCTCCAGCGTCGCCAGCCGCATGGCCCCGTCGAGCTCGTCATGGATGCCCAGCGTGACGTAGTGCGTCGGGGTCTCGACGCGGGGTGTCTTGTACTTCAGGTCCTTCCGGACGATGAACTGCAGGATGCCCTCGATGTTGCATTCGATCGTGGTGCCGGTGACCTCGCCGTTGCCCTGAAGCGCATGCGGATCACCGGTGGTGAAGATGCCACCGGCCACATGGACGGGCAGGAAGAGGGACGAACCGACGGTGATCTCGCGCAGGTCAAAGTTGCCGCCATGCACCATCGTCGGCGGGCCGGACGGCAGTTTGCCCATCGCGGGTGGCGGCGCGACGCCCATCTGGCCGAGGTGCGGCTGCAGGGGCATCTCGATCGTATTGGAGAAGATCGCCCGGTTCCGGGCCGCATCGATGCGATACATCTTCGACCATGGCCGCGGTGTGA
>JANMTJ010000602.1:0-2593 GCA_031390295.1 Oleiharenicola sp. | reverse complement strand
GAAGAAGAGTGCCACGCCGGTCGAGTTGTCCATGCCGCCGCGTTCGTTGGCCCGGTCAATCAGGTTGGTGACCGCTTCCTTGGGGCTGGCGGCCTCCAGCATCTGGCGGGCGATTTCCTCCACCGCGACAAACCGGGTGATGCCATCGCTGCACAGCAGGTAACGGTCGTGCGGGAGGATGGTGTGCGTGAAACAGTCGGGCTCGAGCGGCGGGGGCTGGCCGATGCAGCGCGTGAGGGCATTGCGGTTTTCCATCAGCAGGCCGAGCGGCTCGCCGCGGGCCGTGCGCTGCTTCAACTCGGTCTCGATGGTGTGGTCGGTGGTGAGTTGCTGCAGTGCCTTGGAGCGCAGGCGGAAGGCGGTGGAATCACCGACGTGCCCGAAATGCAGTTTAACGCCCGTGACGTGCACAAAGACCAGGGTCGAGCCGATGCCAAACTGCGGGCTCAGCACCCGCCCCAGCTTGAACACCTGGTCGTTGATGTCGGTCAGGATGCGCTCATAGTTCAGCTTCTGCCCGGTGGCGTGCTCGCTGACGATCTTCTGCAGCGCGGCAATCGCCAGTTGGCTGGCCTGGCCGCCCGAGGGCAGACCACCGATGCCATCCGCCACGGCGTAGATGCCCAGCCCGTCATTGCAGAGGTAGCTGTCCTCGTTTTCGGGACGAACGCGACCGATGTCGGTGTGGGCAAACGTGCTGAGCTTCATGTCGTAGAGAAAACTAGTGGCAGCTTTTCGCTCAAGGGAAAGGCCTAAAAATACGCTCCCGGTTGCCCAGGTCCATGCGGGCATAATCCGTGGCGGGGAGGCTGGCCAGGAACTCCCGGCCGTAGGATTTCGCCAGCACCCGGGAATCGAGGATCGTGACCAGCCCCCGGTCGGTTTTGCTGCGGATCAGCCGGCCGACCCCCTGCCGGAACTTGATCAACGCGTCCGGCAGCGTGAGATCGTTGAAGGGGTTGCCCCCCGCGTCGCGGATATGCTCGCACTTGGCCTCGGTGATGGGGTGGGTGGGCGGGTCGAACGGCAGGCGGGTGATGATGACCTGCGAGAGCGCGGCGCCGGGCACATCAACGCCGGTCCAGAAACTGTCCGTGCCGAAGAGCACGGCGTTGCCCAGCGAACGCATTTGCTGCGCCAGCTCGGTCCGCGAGAGGTCCGCCCCCTGGATGAGAAACGGGCGCCGCGCCTTGTGCCATTCCGGCTCCAGGATGGCGGCCACCGCGCGCATGTCGGTGTAACTCGTGAACAGCACCAGCGAGCCGCCTTTGACCAGCTCCGTGCAGAAACGAATGTAGTCGGTCAGTGTGTCCAGCGCGAGTTTGGCTTCCTTCGGCGAGGGCAGCGGAACGTCGGTGGCGACAAACACGCGCATGTTCCGTTCGAAATCAAAGGGCGACTTCACCGCGACGGCCTCGGCGGTGTCGGCCCCGATGCGGGCGGCGAATGGCTCGATGCTGCCGCCCATCGCGAGGGTGGCGCTGGTGCACACAACGCTGGTCCGGCAACCGAAGAGATGCTGCCGCAGCTCCGGTGCCACGTCGATCGGGGCGCTGCGGAGCGTGACGATGGTCTGCTTCCGGCCGCTGCGTTCGGCCCAGTAGACATGGCCCTTGTCCCCGAGGGTGAGCCACTCCGTCAGGCCCGCCTGCAGGCCCTTGATGCGCTGTCTTTGCTCCTGGAGTTCGTCGTGCTCGCGGCCCTCGGGCAGCTTGTCGGCCAGTTTGGCCAGCAACCGGTCCAGCGCGCCCAGCGGGCCGTCGAGGGTGGGCTCGGCCACGCCCGGGTCGCGGACCCGCACGATGGCCCGCTGGTCGAGCAGCCGGGTGGAGAGAAAGTCGAAGAATTGCTTCGAGGCATCGAGCGCGTCGAGGACGAGCTGCTGGCCGGTCGGGCCGCCATGCTTCTTCATGACCCCACGCTTGCTCTTCGGGTTGAACAGATACTTCAACGCCCGGTCCACCCCGTAGCTGCTGAGCGCCAGGCCGAAGTTGGCCGTGGCGACCTCCGGCACCGTGTGGGCCTCATCAAGCACCAGGAAGTCGTCGGGAAAAAGCACGCCGCGCGTCTCGGTCCCCTGGGCCCGGGCGCCACCGGTCTTGATGAGGGCGAAGAGGAGGGCGTGATTGACGATGATCACCTGGGCGGTGCGCAGCTTGGCGCGGGCGCGCTGGTAGTGGCACTGGTCGCAATCGCAGTGCTTGCGGGAGCAGGAGGACGAGTCGGCGTTGACGGCGTCCCACACCTCCGGGCGGGGCGGTGGCTTCAGCTCGTGGCGCAAGCCGGTCTTGGTTTTTTCCGCCCACGCGGCGATGCGCTGCAGCTCCTCATAGTCGGCGTCGGCAAACAGGGTCGTGCGGTCGGCCAAGGCGTGGCTGAGCCGGGTGGGACAGAGGTAGTTGGATTTGCCCACCAGCACGGTGGAGCGGAACTCGGTGTAGGCGGCGCAGGCGGGGTCGGACTTGAACAGCCGGCGGCAGATGGGCAGGTCCTTTTGTTCAATCTGCTCCTGAAGCGAAATCGTGTGCGTCGAGACGATGAGCTGCCGGCCTTGGTCAACAGCATGGATAATACCGGGGATTAGGTAGGCGAG
>JANMTJ010000593.1:0-7031 GCA_031390295.1 Oleiharenicola sp. | reverse complement strand
GATCGGACGCGAAATCCCATGCACTTAGCAACGCGGCTGCCAAGCGCTCTGGCAATCGTCCGCGCGGCGACCAAAGCACGGACGAACGCCCCAAACGCTCGGAAATCTCCGCGTTTCTGGTATGCGGCCCGTATCGATTCGCAAGCTGCCACGCCTTCAAGAGGCAACGTGGGTGGCGACTTTTGTCTGCATGTACCACGTTCTGCAATGTGCCTTTGCTCTCGCCGTCCCCACAGTATCAGCCCGTACGCGCTAGCCTCTTGCTCTCTGGGCCAGGGCTAGCTTCTCCAGGAGCGGTGCTGTCTGCTCGAGCGACAGGCAGGCGTCCGTGATGCTCTGGCCCGGGGTCAGCGGCCGGCCGGGCTCGTGGACCTGGGCCCCGCCGACCAGGTTGCTCTCCAGCATCACGCCGATGATGGCGCGCGAACCGGCGGCGACCTGGGCCGAGAGGTTGGCGGCGACCGCCGGCTGATTGTCGTGTTTCTTGCCACTGTTGCCGTGGCTGCAGTCCACCAGCACGACGGGCAGGGCCCCGGCCGTGGTGAGGAGCTCGACCGATTGAGCGATATGCCTGACGTCGAAATTCGGCCCGGTGCGGCTGCCGCCGCGCAGAACGAGGTGGCACTCGGGATTGCCCGTGGTGGCGAGCACCGCGGGAGCGCCCTCGCGGGTGAGCGACGGGAAGCAATGCGGATGCCGGGCCGACACGATGGCGTCCACGGCCACCTGCAGGTCGCCATCGGTGCGGTTCTTGAAGCCCACGGGCATCGAGAGGCCCGAGGCGAGCTCGCGGTGGATCTGGCTTTCGGTCGTGCGCGCCCCGATGGCCGCCCAAGAGACGAGATCGGCGTAATACTGGCCGAGGGTGGTGTCGAGGAACTCGGTGCCGATGGGCAGGCCGGCCCGGTTGATGTCGAGCATGAGCTGCCGGGCGAGCCGCAGGCCCGTGTTGACCTGGAAGCTGCCGTCGAGGCGCGGATCGTTGATCAGGCCTTTCCAGCCGACCGTCGTGCGGGGCTTCTCGAAATAAACGCGCATGACGACCAGCAGGTCGCGGGCGAGGCGGTCGGCCACGGGCTTGAGCTGGCGGGCATACTCCAGCGCCGCCGCCGGATCGTGGATGGAGCAGGGGCCGACAATCGCCAGGAGCCGATCGTCCCGGCCCTGGAGAATCTCACCGACGGTCCGCCGGGCGCCATGCACCAAGGCGGCGCCGGACTCGGCCAGCGGCAGGTCCTCCTCGAGGATGGCCGGGGAGACCAACGGTCGGGCGGTGAGGATGCGAAGATCAGAAGTCTGCGGGCGCATGAGGGTCGGTCAACAAAGCGGACCGGGGGCAAAAAGGCACGGAGATTTTCGCCTCGCGACGGCACCGCCGCGGGCAAAGCTGCCGCGATGCTATCCCTCTGCCAGCATGGCTACGAAGCGCTTCTGGAGCGCGAACTTACCGACGCCGGCCTTGCGGTGACGGAGAAGGGACCAGGCTGGGCACTGGCGGCCGAGGGGGAGACGGCGGGACTGGCCTTCCCGCAACTGACGTTGCTCGTCCCGCGGGAATTCAAGGGCGAATCAGTCAATGCCCTGGCGCAGCAGCTGGCGGACTTCTTCCTCGAAAGCCTGCGCGGCGAGCGAATCGACGCGGCGTGGCCGTGCATTTTCCAGACGGTGCCGGAAGTGGTCGGGTTGGGCCGCCGCGCCAGCGGCGTGGAGAAGGCCTTTGGCGAGCTCCTGAAGAAGAAACTCTCCCGTATCGCGAAGCTGGCCGCGCCCGATCTGCCGCGCGGGGAGGGCAGGGTGCGCGGACTTTTCGTCTACTTTGCCGACTTTGGGCGGGTATTCGCCGCCCGCGAGGCGTGGTCCGGCGGGCAACGCCGCATGGCCGACGACGACGCGGCGCCGTCGCGCTCCTACCTCAAGATCGAGGAGGCCTACATCGTGCTCGGCCGCGAGCCGCAACCAGAGGAGACGGTCGTCGATCTCGGTGCGGCCCCCGGGGGTTGGAGTTACAGCGCGGCCAAGCGCGGGGCGCGGGTCATCGCGGTGGACAACGGCCCGCTCAAGGGCGGCGCGTTCGGCCATCCGCTGATCGAGCACCGGTTGGAAGACGCCTTCAAGTTCTCCCCCCCGGCAGGGCCGGGCTACGACTGGCTCTTCTGCGACCTCGTTGAGGAGCCGCATCACGTGCTGCAGAACATCGTGACGCCCTGGCTGGCCAACGGCTGGTGCCGGCGGTTCGTCATCAACCTGAAGTTCGGCCACGTGGACTCGCTGGCGTTGCTGCGCGAGCTCCGGGCGGGCGAATCACCCTTGGCCCGGCACGCGGTCAAGCCCCGCATCCGCCACCTCTATCACGATCGCGAGGAGTTCACGGTGGTGGGCGAGCTGGCCTGAGTGCGCATATCTTGGTGCGCACTATTTGGCGGCACGGAGCAGGCCATGAGCAGCGATGATAAATTGGGGCCATCCCGTCTGGACGTTTGACGGTCGCGGTGCGACGAAGTTGAAGTAAGACCCCGCGACAGAGCTCCGCCCCGGAGGTGGCGACTTATTCATTTTTGCGGACTGTTCCCCACCATCATGCCGCACACAATTCACCCCAAAGTGCATGCCGCCAACGGCCTGCAGGACTTCATCGCCGTTTCCCGTTATGCCCGGTATCTGCCGGAAAAACGCCGGCGTGAGACCTGGTCCGAGGCCGTCGCGCGCGTACGCGACATGCATCTGACACATTATCCCGACCGGCCGCTGGCGGGGGCGATCGCCGCTTCGCTGGCGGCGGGCGAGGCCACCGCGGAGGATGTCGCGGCGCTGGGCCGGTGCCGCACGTTGCACGAGGCGATCCGTTCGGCCTTCGAGGCGGTGAGGGACCGGGAGATTCTGCCGTCGATGCGCTCGCTGCAATTCGGCGGCGAGGCCATCCTCGGCAAGCACGCCCGCATCTACAACTGCGCCTTCACCTACCTCGACCGGCTCGAGGCCTTCCGCGAGGCGTTCTATCTGCTGCTCTGCGGCTGTGGCGTGGGCTTTTCGGCGCAGGCCCGGCATGTCGCGAAACTCCCCCTGCTCGCTCCACGGCTGGAGGGGGAGGCCTTGGTCCACCATATTGTGGCCGACACCATCGAGGGTTGGGCCGACGCCCTGCACGTGCTGATGGAACAGGCGGTGGCGGGCCGGACGGTTGAATTCGATCTCTCGCACATCCGGCAGGAAGGCGCGCCGCTGCGCACCACGGGCGGCAAAGCCCCGGGACCGGCGCCGCTGTATCTCACCCTGACCCGCATCGAGCGCATCCTGCGCGGCGCGGCGGGCCGGCGGCTGAAGACCATCGAGGCCTACGACATCCTGTGCTGGGCGGCCAAGGCCGTGCTCTCGGGCGGCGTGCGCCGGTCCGCGACCATCTGCCTCTTTTCCGTCGATGATGCCGAGATGGCCGCGGCCAAGACAGGCAACTGGCTGGCGGAGCACCCGCAGCGGGTGGCGAGCAACAACTCGGCGGTCGTGATCCGCGCCTCCGCGACCCTGGCGCAGTTCACCTCGCTGTTCGAGGCGCAGAAGCAATTCGGCGAGCCGGGATTTTATTTTGTCGAGGACGCCGAGTACGGGGCGAATCCCTGCGTCGAGATCGGCCTGCATCCGCGCCTGGTGCTGGATGCGGCCGCGATCGGGCGCCTGCGCGAACTGGGCCATACCGGACCGCTGCGGCCGGGTGAGGTGCTGACCGGCGTGCAGTTCTGCAATCTCGCGACCGTGTCGGCGGCGGCGGCCGATTCAACGGCATCCTTCCACCGGTTGTGCGCCTTGGCGGCGCTGGTGGGCACCCTGCAGGCGGGTTACACCGACTTCCGCTATCTGTCGCCCGTCTCCCGGGTCATCACGGAGCGGGAGGCCCTCCTCGGGGTTTCCCTGTGCGGCATCCTGGACCGGCCGGAACTGCTGCTTGATCCGGAGGTGCTGCGCGGTGGCGCGGCGGTGGTGAAAGCCGTGAACGCCGTCGTCGCCCGGGCGCTCGGCATCCAGCCCGCCGCCCGTACGACCTGCGTGAAACCCGAGGGCACGGCGAGCCTGCTCCTCGGCACCAGCAGCGGACTGCACCCGCACCATGCGCGGCGCTATTTCCGGCGCGTGCAGGCCAATGTCCACGACCCGGTCTACGTGCATTTCCGCCGGGCCAACCCGCACATGGTCGAGCCGAGCGTCTATGATCTCAACGGGCGCACGGAGGTCATCAGCTTCCCGGTCGAGGGACCGGTGTTCGGCGTATACCGCGACGAGCTTTCCGCGGTGAAACACCTGACCTACATCCGGCTGGTGCAGGAAAACTGGGTGCAGGTGGGCCGGCGGCATGAGCGGTTTTCCCCGGGACTCCATCACAACGTCTCCTGCACGGTTTCCGTCCGGCCCGACGAGTGGTCGGCCGTGGCCGAGTACATCTGGGCGCACCGGTACGGCTTCACCGGCGTGGCGCTGCTGCAGGACCACGGCGACAAGGTTTATGCCCAGGCCCCGCGCGAGGGGGTGGCGACGCGGGCGGACATTGAGAAATGGAACACGCTGGTTTACGCGCCGGTGGACTTCACCACACTGGAGGAGTCGGAGGACATCACGGAGCTGAAGCAGGTGGCGGCGTGCGCCGGCGGGGCCTGCGAACTGGTGTGAGGTGTCCCCGCCCCCGCGCCGGCTTCAGCGGAGCCTGCCGGCGGTGGCCAGTTCGGCGAGAGCGCGGGTGTGGAGGGTGCCGGCGGGAAATTGGGCGACCCAGGCGGTCGCGGGGGCGGGATCGCGCACGGCCCACTGGCGCACAACGGCAAGGAGGGCGGCATCGCGCGCGTCACCCGGGGTCATGTGGTTCAGCACGAGGCCGGCGGCCTCCGCGGGTTCGCGCTGGGCGCGAGTCCATGCGATGCGAGCGAGCAACCGGTCGCGCAGGGGATCGGCCGGGCGGTGGACAATCCAGTCGAGCGCCTCGTCGGGCCTCTCCTCGGTCCACCGCTGGGCGAGGCGCTCGAGGCTGCCGTCGTCCACCCCGATGTGGAGCAGTTGCGCGAGTTCGATGGCCCCGGCGGGATCATCCTGGGCCACCTGCGCCGTCGCGGCCACGGCGGCGTTCTGCTGGTCGGTCTCGTCGAGGAGCGAGGTCACCCAGGTGATCACGCCGCCGATGTCCGCCGCGGCCCACCGCCGGATGAACTGGCTCAGCAACTCGTTGCGCACGGCACCGGGTTCCCAGGCTAGCGCGAGGTGGCCGGCAATGGAGGGATCGCGGGCGACCAGGTCCGGCAGCAGCACCGTGAAGGTCCGGTCGCGGTCCGCTGCGTTGCCGCTGCGCAGGGCGCGCGCGAGTTCAACTTCCGCCGGCAAGCGGGTGGGAGCCGGCGGCTGCGCCGGGCCCGGCACCGCGTCGGGCGTCCGGGCCGACGGCGTTGTCACGAGGGTGGCGGGTGGCGGAGTCACGACCACCGCGGATTTTATAGCCACGGGCGGACGCAACCCGACGGTCAGGCCGGCGGCGAGGACGCCGGTGATCAGGAGGCAGAGGGACAGCTTTTTCATGACGCGCTCCGATGGCGGGTTCCGGTCCTCAGGTGCGACGTGAGCGCAGGCGGCCCAGGGCGGCAAGGCTCAGGAAGGCCAGGAACCAAAGGCTGGGCGCGCCGCCGCCACCCCCACCGCCGGAAGGCTGGGCTGGCGGTGGGGCGGACGTGGTGGCCGAGGCCGTGGCGGAGTAGGCGCTGTCACCGGCGGCGTTGCTGGCCCGCACGCGGAAAAAATAGGTGGTGGATGCGTTCAGGCCGGTGGCGGTGTAGGTGGAAGAACTCGCGGCGAGGGTGCCGGCGATTTCCGTCCACGGTCCGTCGGCGGCGGTGGCGCGTTCGACCTTGTAGGCCGTTTCGTTGCTGGCGTTGTCCATCCAGGTGAGGCCGATCTGGGAGGAGGACGAGGTGCTGGCGGCGAGGTTGCTGGGAGACGTGGGCGTGACCGGCACCGTGCCGGTCACGTAACCCTTGAGCCAGGTGAGGGCGGCGCGTTCGGTGCCGTCGCTGTTGAGGATGCCGGTGTTGGCCAGCCAGGTTTGTCCGGCAATGTAGCCCCAGAGGGTGACGCCCTTGACGCCGGCGTGGGTCCACATGACCGGAAAGAGTTCCTGATACTTGGATGACTGGGCAGTTTCCGTTATCGTGGAGCCGATGCCGCGGATATCGAGCTCGGTGATGTAGAGGTCAAGGCCGGTCGCGGCGTAGGCATCGAGGCAGGTGGTCATCTGCGCGGCGGTCATGTTGTCGAGATTGAAGGCGTGCGCCTGAATGCCGATGCCGTCGATGAGGTTCCGCGCCTTGAGGAGGTTGATGATCGTGATCATCTGGTTGCGGGCTGTGGCGTCGTTCTCGGTGCCATACTCGTTGATGAAGAGTTTGGCGTTGGGAAATTTCGCCCGGGCGAGTTCGAAGGAGGTGATCACCCAGTCCCAGCCGGTGGTGCCGTCACCGCCCAGGGCGGCCTTGAATTCCGCCGGCATCGGCGTTTTGACCGGCTCGTTGACGACATCAATGGCCCAGAGGTCGGGGTAACGGGCGGCGAGGAGGTTCATCCATTCCTCGATCTCGGCGCGCCGCTCCGTCTGGGTCAGGCCCGAACCGGTGATCCAGGCCGGGTATTGCGAGCCCCACACGAGGGTGTGGGTCTTGAATTTAAAGCCGTTGGCCTTCGCGTAATTGTAGGCAGTGTCGAGCGCGGTCCAGTTCATGACGTTGCGGGTGCCTTCGACGGAGCCCCATTTGCCGGAGTTCTCGGGCGTGATTTGGTTCCAGTACGTGCCGAAGTTGGCGGGCACGGAATTGGCGACGATGTTGCCCAGGAATTTGTCCCTGCCGGCGGCGATCTGGGCACGGGTGGCCGGCGGGAGCAGCAGGGCGGTGAGGAGAACGCAGAAGCGAAGCGAGGCAGGGGATGGACTCATGGGGGCAGGGGCGGAATGACTGGCTTGAGGGAGAGTGAATTCGACGACCCGGCCCCGGCCGGTTCAATCCACTCAC
>JANMTJ010000585.1:0-2459 GCA_031390295.1 Oleiharenicola sp. | reverse complement strand
GCGGCGGCCGCGCCCTGCCCCGCGACGACAACGGCACCATCAACATCATGGCCTCGCTCGCCTCGATGCCCTACACCCCGGTCGAGTCGATGGCCGCGCTGCGCCACTTCTACCGCGACCTCGGCGCGAAGACGTGGGGCGATTACGGTTTCCACGACGGCTTCAACGAGACCGAGAACTGGTTCGACGCGGACTACATGGCGCTGAACCAGGCGCCGATCGTGGTCATGATCGAGAATCACCGCACCGGGCTCGTCTGGAAGAACTTCATGGCCAACCCCGAGATCAAGCCGGCGCTGGACGCAATCGGCTTCAAGCCTGACCCCACACCCGCCCGCTGACCGGTTGGTGGTAACCCACGTTACTTCATGCCAGCAAGATGTCCCAGAACTGGCCTTCGTGCAAGGTGATGCCGGCGTCGGCCGGCACGGTGCTCATGGGCGGGTAAATCCCGGCGTCGGCCCCGAGCACCTCGTGCCCGGCCGTGCGCGCCAGCAGGGCGGCGTTGCCCATCGCCGTCCCACAAATGCCCAGGAAATAAATCTTCCTGCGTGCGAGCTGTTCTCAGTCAGGCGGGTCGATCAAAGGCGCGGGTTTTCCGCATTGCCCCGGCGGCGCAACTCGTCGCGGATCTCAGTGAGCAACTGCTGGTCCGCGGTAAGCGAGGTTGGCGCCGGAGCGCGCCGGTGCACCCGGTTGATCAGGGACACGATGATGAAAAGCACCAGGGCGATCAGGGTGAAATCCATGAGTGCCTGCAGGAAGCTGCCGTAATTCAAGGTGACAGGCGCGGTCGGCGGCCCGCCCAGGTTCAGCTTGAGGCTGGAAAAAGGCATCCCGCCCATCAGCAGGCCGAGCGGCGGCATCAGCAGGTCGGTCACAAAGGATGAGACGATTTTGCCGAATGACGCGCCGATCATCACACCGACCGCGAGATCGACGACGCTGCCGCGCTGGAAAAAGGCGCAAAAATCACGCCACCAAATTGAGGCGACATGGGGTTGGGAGGGAGAAGACGGGCTGGAGCTCATGACCGACACTAAGATTGGCGCTGGCCGCGGCACAAGGTCTTAGCGCGCTACACCATGCTCATCGGGTCAACGTCGAGCACCTGCGTGACATCCTTGGGCCATTTCACCTCGCCCTGCAGCCGGACCAGCTCGGGCACGACCTTCGTCGCCCGGGCGCAGAAATACCACACCTGGTAGCGGTATTCATCCTTCACCTTCTCGATGGGCGACGGGGTCGGCCCGCGGATTTCCACCGTGCTGCCCAGCGCCTTCTCCACCTGCTTCACCCAGTGCTCGGCGAAGAACTTGATCTTCTCCGGGTTGGGTCCGCGAAAGAGATGGTGGATGAGGTGCCGGTAAGGCGGATAGGCGAACTTCTTCCGCACGGCCAGCTCCGCCTCGGCAAAGCCGTCGAAGTCCGCGCGCTTGGCGAACTGGATGGCATCCGCCTTGGGCGTGAAGGTCTGCACCACCACCTCCCCCGACCGGTCGCCGCGCCCGGCCCGGCCCGCGACCTGCACGAGCAGTTGGAAGGTCCGCTCGTTCGCCCGGAAATCAGGCACATGCATCGACAGGTCGGCATCCACGAGCCCGACCAGCGTCACATTGGGAAAGTCCAGTCCCTTGCCGATCATCTGCGTGCCGATCAGCACGTCGATCTTGCCCGCGCGGAACTCAGACAGGATCTCCCGGAACCGGTGCTTCTTGGACATCGTGTCCGTGTCCATCCGCTCCAGCCGGGCGCGCGGCAGCACGCGTCGCACCGCCTCCTCCACGCGCTGGGTGCCCAGTCCGCGCCACCGGATGTCCGGCGCGGCGCATTTGGGACACACGGCCGGTGAGCCTCGCTGATGGCCGCACAAATGACACTTCAGCGTCTCGTCGGCGCGGTGGTAGGTCATCGCCACGCTGCAATGCGGGCACTCCTCCACATGGCCGCACTTCCGGCACTGCATGCTCGAGGAATACCCGCGCCGGTTGATGAAGAGGATCGTCTGCTCACGCCGCTCGAAGCGTCCCTGCATGTGGTCCACCAGCAGCCGGGAGAGCGTCACCAGACCGCGCTGGCGCATCACCTCGATGCGCATGTCCACGATCTGGATGTCGGGCATTTTCTTGTCGTCCACCCGCTTGGTCAGGACGTTCAGCCGGTATTTGCCGCCGCGGACATTGGCGAACGACTCCAGTGACGGCGTCGCGGATCCCAGCAGGCAGGTGGCGTTGGCGAGTTTGGCCCGGTAAACCGCCACATCGCGCCCGTGGTAGCGCGGCGTCTCGTCCTGCTTGTAGGCGGGCTCGTGCTCTTCATCGACCACGATGAGCCGCAGGTTTTGCACCGGCGCGAACACCGCCGAGCGCGCGCCCACCACCACGCGCGCCTCGCCGGTCGCGAGCGCCAGCCAGCCGTCGAGACGCTCGCCCTCGCTGAGCATGCTGTGCCAGACCACG
>JANMTJ010000488.1:0-10544 GCA_031390295.1 Oleiharenicola sp. | reverse complement strand
GCGTCGGAGCTGTAGGTCTGCCAGTCCTTCGCCGCCTCGCGCACGTCGTGATGGCGCAAAATCATCGGGATGGTTTCGCCTTGGAACGGGCAGTCGAGACGGCCGGTTTCCTGACGGGCCTGCCGGAAGGGATCGGTGGGGTTGCTCACGGGGTGGGCGCAGTGTCGGTGCCTTCGCTCAGTGGTGCAATCCCGGAGGCGGTGAGGCGGAAGCAGTGAGTTCAACGGACGAATAGCCGGGGTGTTGGGGCATCCGGCCCTGCGGAGGATACACCCCATAGCGGGGAACCAAAATCCCGCATATCTTGCGCGACTCGTGTTGCGGCTTCGTCCCGAAGTTGCGCCCCCGTCGCCCCCGTTATGAAAAACTCCCAGATTGTTTCAGCTTCGGGCCACGCCCTTGCCGCGCGCCCCCTTTTCCAGGGTTGTTTCGCCGCCCTGTTGGCCGGACTCATCAGCGTCAGCCTGCCCCTGGCCATCAGCCGGGCGCAGCCGTCCAGCTATGAGGCGGAGGGCGAGGAAGTGCTCACCCGCGGTCCCGTGCATGAGGCCTTTGCCGCGGTGGTCAGTTATAATCCGGAGCCGGGGATCATGGTGCGAATCCGTCCGCCCGAACTCATCGAGGAGCTGCCGCCGGAGGAACGGCCGGAAGGGGACGACGTCGCGTGGATTCCCGGTTACTGGGGCTGGGATGACGAACGAAACGACTATCTCTGGATCAGCGGCACCTGGCGCATCCTGCCCCCGGGCCGCGAATGGATGGCCGGGTACTGGCGGGAAAACGACGACGAGTACCAGTGGATTTCCGGGTATTGGGCCGACACGACCCAGCAGGAGACGACCTATCTGCCCCCGCCGCCCGACACCCTCGAGGTTGGCGCCAACATCGACGCGCCGTCCGCAGATTATGGCTGGTCGCCGGGTTCCTGGGTCTGGCACGAGAACCGGTATGCCTGGCGCGGCGGTTACTGGGTGGAAGGCCGGGCGGATTGGGTTTGGGTCCCGGCCTATTATGTGTGGACCCCTCGCGGGGTCATCTTTGTCGAGGGCTTCTGGGATTACCCGGTGGAGCGGCGCGGGATCCTGTTTGCGCCCGTCTATTATCAATCCCGCGGGTATTCCCGCCGGGGCTACTCCTATTCGCCCCGGATCGTGATCAACCTGTCCATCTTCCTGGACAATCTCTTCCTGCGGCCCCGCTACCACCACTACTATTTCGGGGATTACTACGGGTCGCGCTACGAGCGGGACGGGTTTTATGCATCGATTTCATTTCAATCCAGCCGCCGGGGCTACGACCCGTTCTATTCGCACAATCGCTGGCAGCATCGCTCGGACCGCGACTGGGATGATCGCTTTCGGGCGTCCTACCAGTATCGCCGCGAAAACGAGGCCGCGCGCCCGCCGCGCACCTGGTCGGCCCAGCTGAACATCAATGCCAACATCGCCCTCGGCGGGCAGGTCCGCGTCCAGCTGGCCGCGCCTCTCACGCAACTGGCCCGCAGTCCGGACAACACCGTACGACTCCAGCCGGTGGACCAGGGCGACCGGCAGCGGCTCGCCAGGCGGGGCCGGGATGTCCAGGAAACCCGCGACCAGCGCCGGACCGTTGAAGCCAAGGTCGCCGTGACCACCGGTCGCAACGCGGGTGCAGCGGTTGAGCCGGCCCGGGTGGCCGCACCTCGCTCCCCGATTGCCGCCAAGCGGCCCAAGGCGGAAGCCCCCGGGCGCCCGCAAAACGCCGACCGGCGCAATGCCCCCGCTGAAACCCGCCCGCCGGAGCCTGAGCGCAATGCCCCGGCGGAACAGCGGGCGACCGCTCCCCGGAGGAAGGAAGCGCAAGAATCACAAAAGCAGACCCAACAGGACACCGAGCGCCGCAATCGCGACGCGGAGGCCAAGGCCCAAGCCGCGGATAGGTCCCGGCAAAAGACGAACGAGACGACGGATCGCAACAAGCAGCAGGCCGAGGAGCGCCGGAATGCAGCCGAAGCTCAAGACCGGGATGACAACAAGCGGCAAGCCCAAGAGTCACAACAGAAGGCCCAACAGGACGCCGAGAAACGCAATCGCGCCGCGGCGGAAAAATCCCAGGCAGCGGAACGGTCCCAGCAACAGGCCGAGGAACGCAGGAATGCTTCAGCGGCGAAAGCCCGGGAAGAGTCACAACGGAAGACCCAGGACTCGCAAAGAAAGGAGCAGCAGGATGCCGAGAAGCGCAATCGTGACGCGGAGGCAAAGTCCCAGGCGGCAGACCGATCCAGGCAGCAGGCAGAGGAACGGGCGAACGCTTCCGCCCGGAAGGACCGTGATGAGTCCCAGCAAAGGGTGAACGAGGCGGCCAAGGACAAACAACAGGCCGAGGAACGCCGGAATGCGGCGGACGCGAAGAACCGGGACGAAGCACAGCAAAAATCACAGCAGGACGGCGAGCGACGCGCGCGTGACGCGGAGGCAAAGTCTCAGGCGGCAGACCGATCAAGGCAGCAAGGCGAGGAACGGGCGAACGCCACCGCGGCGAAGGCCCCGGAAGAGTCGCAGCGCAAAGGACCGGAGGCGCAAGGGAAGGCGCAGCAAAGCGCCACCAAGCGCGCCAATGATGCGGCCAAGGCTGAATCGGCGGCCAAGGCGAAGCCGGCGGCCAAGGAAAAAACGGCCGAGGAAGAGGAAGAGGACGCGAAGAAAGAGAAGGAGAAGTCACGCGGGAGATGAACGGCGTGGTGGAGCATACGACGGAGGTCAGGAGGCGGAAGGCAGCAGCAGGATGCCGACAGCTGATGGTCAGCCGTCCAACATGCCGGTTGCGACTCGGTGCATGTAGCTCCATAGGTTAGGGGCCGGTCTTTCCCTCGTTCCCTTGCCACTCCCTGCCATTCCACCACCCGAGTCCAGCCGACCCATGGAGTGCCCCGAGCCCAAGGCAGTGCCTTTGTTCCGGTCCTGGTTCACGAAACCCGGCCTGGCATTCACCCTGATCACGTTGACGGGCTGCAGCCTGTTCATGGGGGAAACGCCGGTGCCCGTTCCGACCCTGGCCTCGCCGCTGTCCGCGACGGGGCGGACCGACACGCTGGTGGTGTTTCTGCGCGGACGCGGCGGCTCGATCGCGGACTTCGAGAAGGAAAGCATGCTCCCGGTGCTGCGGGAGGCCGGCGTGAAGGCCGATACCATCGTGGTCGACGCGCATCTCGGCTACTATTTCAAGAAAACCGCGATCATCCGGCTGCAAGCCGATGTGCTGGTGCCCGCCCGGCGGCTGGGCTACCGCCGGATCGTGCTGGTGGGCGTGTCACTCGGCGGACTCGGGGCGTTGTTGTGCGAGCGCGACAATCCCGGCTCGGTCGATGCGTTGGTGCTGCTCGGGCCCTATCTGGGCGAAAAGGACCGGTTCTTTGACCAGATCGACAAGGCCGGCGGGCCGGCGGCGTGGGCGGCCGGGCGTGATCCGCAGGCCGGCGGCATCGAGGAGCAGATCTGGACGTTCCTCGGCACGAAATCGGCGGCGCTGCCGCCGACGTGGCTGCTCAGTGGCCGGGCCGATTCCTACGCCCGCGGCCATCGTCTCTTCGCCGGGCTGCTGCCGGCGACCCGGGTGGCGACCCTGGCCGGTGGGCATGACTGGCCGGTCTGGCGCGCGCTGTGGCGCGACGTGTGTTTCAACTCCGATCTGTTCCAAGCCGAGCGGGCCGGCGGCCGTCCGGCCGTCCCGGTGAAATAACCCGGCCATGAGAAACCCTTTCACCCGTTATGCCCTGGTGGCCGCGCTGCTGCTCGGCGGAGTCGCATCGGTACAGGCCTTGAGCTGGGCGCCCGGCTGGACCGTGCCGCCGGCGGCCCGTGTGGGTCCCGTTACCGCGGTGGAGCTGTCGGCGGCCCGGCGACTGGGTGACGCGATTGATTCTCCGGTTTCCGCCCGCGCGGCGATTGTCGCGTGGGAGGAGATTGCCGCGGGGCAGCCGGACCAACCCGAGGCGTGGATCGAGTTGGCCACGCTGCGCCTTTTGGAAGGGGCAGCCTACCGGAACAGACCCAAGGATCGTCTCAAGTGCTATGTCGCCGCGCTGCAGGACTGCGAAAGGGCGATGGCGACCAACCCCGGGTTTCTCCGCCAGGTGCAGCAGGGGCAGAAGCCCTGGGAGGCGGTGGCGGCCCTCGGGCCCCGCGAGATGGGCGCGATGAATTTCTGGTCCACAGGGGTTTTCTACATCTTCCGCGACTGCCTCGGGCTGTTGGGCCGCATCACGAATGTCCGGGCGATGGAAGGTGCAAAGGAGATGCTGGTGCGGATGGATGCTATCGACCCGGCGTGGGAGGAATATGTGAGCACGTTTTCATGGGGCATCTACTACCTTGCGATGCCAGCCTCGCGCGGCGGGGACAAGGTCCGGGCGCAGGAATCATTCGACCTGGCCGTCGCGCGGGGAGTGCACCGGACGCTGCCGCGCTGGGGCCGCGCCAAGTATTTTCACCTGCAGCGGGGCGAGACCGCCGCCGCGCGGGCCGACTTAACCGCGGTGGTGGCGCGCGATCTCGACGAGCTCGGTGGCAACCGGTCCTGGAACCGTTACTTCAAGGCCGAGGCGGCCAGCCTGCTGGCGAAGTGAGTGGAGCCGTCAGTTCCGTTGCGGTTGCTATTCCGCCCGCAGGGCGTCGACGGGATTTATCCGGGAGGCCCGCCGGGCGGGGAGCCAGCAGGCGAGCAGGGCGATGGCGATGAGCAGCACGGTGGTGCCGATCAAGACGGGGAGGCTGTTGAGGTGCATGCCGGGGAATCCAGCGGCGAGAAGCTTCGATACGCCGAAGGCTCCGAGCAGGCCGATCGCCGAGCCGAGGAGCGCCAGCTTGACCCCGTTGGTGAGGACGAGGCGGGTGAGATCCCGGGCGCTGGCGCCCAAGGCCAGGCGGATGGCGAATTCGCCGGTACGCTGGGCCATGGTGCGGGCGATGACGCCGTAAATGCCGAGGGAGGCCAGACCAAGCCCGAGCACCGCAAAGGAGGCCAGCATATCGCGGAGCACGCCCAATTGGTAGTTGGCGCGCAAAATGGTGGTGTCGGCGGGCTGGAGCCGGCGGATGGGCAGGTCCGGGTCGAGCTCCGTCATGACGGTGCGAATGCCGTCGACCAGCGTCGAGGGCGCGACCTCCGCGGTGCGCACGGCGATCTCGCAGCGGGGACGGGGCTCCTGCGCCATGGGCTGGTAGAGTTGCCAGGTCACCGGACTCAGGTCGGGGAGAACGGAAACCACGTCGCTCACAACGCCCACGACTTCACCCCACTGAAGCGTGCCACTGCCGGCCTGGGCGAGGCGGCGGCCGACGGGGTTTTCGTTGGCAAACAGACCCTGGGCCATCGCTTGACTGATGAGGTAGACCCGTGGGGAAGACCCGGTGTCGTGGTCGAGGAACGCGCGACCGGAGAGCAGGCGGGTGCCGACCGTCTCCAGGTAACGCGGACTGATGCTGTTGATGACGGCGGCGGGCTCGCGTCCGGGTTCCGGCAGTTCGCGACCTTCCACGAGGAATTTGCGCACATCATGCCAATCGAAGAAGGGCGTGTAGGCCGAGAGGCTGGCGGAGGCGACGCCGGGCAGGGCTTCCAGGCGCTGCAGGATGAGGCGATGGAAGGCCGTGATTTCTCCGGCGCCTGGGTAGGTGGCAGCGGGGAGCAGGACGGTGCCGGTGACAAGGTGGTCGGACTCCCAGCCGGAGCGGCGGCGGTTCAAATCGTCGAGCCCGCGGACAAACAGGGCGGCTCCCGCCAGCAGAACCATCGCGAGGGCAAACTGGCCGACGATGAGGACGTGGTGAAAGTGCTGATGGCCGCGGCCGCCGGTCGCGCCACGTCCGCCGCTCTTCAGGGTGCCGTTCAGATCGAGCCGGAGGGCGAAGAGCGCCGGCGCGAGGCCGAAGGCGAGGGCCGTGACGAGTGAAGCGGCGAGCGCCCAGCCGAGCACCTGCCAGTCGAGGGTGAACATGACTCTTTCCCCGTTGTCGCCGGTGGAGCGGACGGCGAGGTAGTCGGCGGCCCACTGCGCGACTAAGACGGCACAGACGCCGCCGGCAAGGGCCAGCAGCAGCGATTCCGTGACCAAGGGGCGCAGCAACTGGATGCGCGAGGCGCCGAGGGCGGAGCGCACGGCGAATTCCCGGGCGCGGGCCATCGTGCGGGCGAGGAGGAGGTTCGCGAGGTTGGAGCAGGCGATAAGCAGTACGAAGCCGGAGAGCCCGATCAGCATGGCCAGGGTCATGGGGCCGTCCCTGCCCATCACGGTGTCATTAAGCGGGATGGTGCGCCAGGTGCTCAGGGCGTTTACCTCGGGAAAGTCGATGGCGAGGCGCATCCCGAGGTTGGCGATAAAGGCGTCTGACTCGGCGCGGGAGAGTTTGCCGGAGCGCCGGCCGATGAGCTGGAGCGTGGTGACATGGCGGTCGGCCGCCTTCACCGGGTCGAGGCTGAGCGGACGGAAGAGGTCGACCCAGCCCAGATGACGCCAATCGTTGAACGTGGCGGGCAACACGCCCACGATTTCGTGCGGCACGCCGTCCACGCGCACCATACGACCGATGACGTCGGCCCTGCCCCCGAAGCGGTTCTGCCAGCAGCGCTGACTGATGATCAGGATGCGATCATTGCCGGGTTGGTCCTCGCCGGTCCGAAAATCGCGGCCGAGCCGGGGTTGGAGGCCGAGAGTGGAGAAGAAATTGGCGGTGATGCGGATGGCGGCGGCCATCTCGGCGGGTTGGCCGGGTTGGGCGAGGCTCGTTTCCCCAGGGGCGTACGCGGCGATCTCACCGTAGCCGCCCATCTCCCGCTGCAGATCGAGAAAGTCGGCGGGCGAGAAGCCACCCTCGGGCTTTTGGGCCGTGGCACGGTGGATGGCGTCCAATCGGTCGCTGTCGGCATAGGGCAGCGGCTTCAGCAACACCCCGTTGAGCACGCTGAACATCGAAGTGTTGGCCCCGATGCCGAGCCCGAGCGTGATGATGGCAATGAAGGTAAAGCCGGGGGATTTCAGCAGGGAGCGCACGCCCAGACGGAAGTCCTTCAACAAATTCTCCAGCCACATCCACCCGCGCCCCTCGCGGGCGTGCTCCTGGATGCTGGCCAGGTTGCCGAACTGCCGCTGGGCGGCGTAGCGCGCCTCGTCGGCCGGCAAACCGTCGGCGACCTTGTCGGCCGTCCGCTGCTCGAGGTGGAAGCGCATCTCCTCGGCCATGTCGCGCTCGAGCCGTCCCTTGCGGAAGAGCGAGCGGAGGGGGCGGGTGAGGCGCGACAGGGGATTCATGACCGGGGGAGGCTTCGTGCTCAGGCCGACTCCATCACCAGCGCGATAATGGCGGACATGCGGCCCCAGCTTTCCGTCGCGGCTTCGAGCTGTTTGCGGCCGGTGCGGGTGAGGCTGTAATACTTCGCGCGGCGGTTGTTCTCGGTCACGCGCCATTCGGCCTCGATCCAGCCTTTTTCCTCCATGCGGTAGAGGGCGGGATAGAGGGAACCCTCGTCCACCTGGAGCGCGCTCTTTGAGAGCTGCTCGAGCTTGAGGGTGATGCCCCAGCCGTGGAGCTCGCCGCGGCTCAGGACGCGGAGCACGAGCATGTCGAGGGTGCCTTGGAGGAGGTCTTCTTTCTTGGCCATGGCCACTTACCTAGGACGTCTAAGGCAGGAAGCAAGCCTCTTCCTCAGACGGTCCAAGGCAGGGACGGATGGTGCGGGGGAGGCGGCCAGCGGACCGGGGCCGGCGGCTGGTCGCTGACAACTGGCTGCAGCCGGGCCCTTACTTCAGCGAGGCCATGTCGATCACGAAGCGGTACTTGACGTCGCTCTTGAGCATGCGCTCGTAGGCCTCGTTGATCTGGTCCATGCGGATCATCTCGATGTCGCAGGTGATGTTGTGCTTGCCGCAGAAATCGAGCATCTCCTGCGTCTCGGGCAGGCCGCCGATGAGGGAGCCGGAGAGGGAGCGGCGGCGCATCAGCAGCGGGAAGGCCGCCACGGGCAGCGGGTTTTCGGGCGCGCCGACGAGCGTCAGGTTGCCGTCGCGCTTGAGGAGGTTCATGTAGGCGTTGATGTCGTGCTGGGCGGACACGGCATCGAGGATGAAGTCGAAGCTGCCGGCGTGCGCCGTCATCTGGGCCGCGTCGGTGGAGACGACGACCTCGTCGGCGCCGAGGCGTTTGCCGTCGGCGACCTTGCCCGGCGACGTGGTGAACAGCACGACGTGCGCGCCGAAGGCCTTGGCGAACTTGACGCCCATGTGGCCGAGGCCGCCCAGGCCGACGATGCCGACCTTCTGGCCCTTGCCGACCTTCCAGTGCCTGAGGGGTGAATAGGTGGTGATGCCCGCGCACAGCAGCGGCGCGGCGGCGGCGGGGTTCAGGTTGGACGGCATGCGGAGCACGAAGTCCTCCGTCACGACGATGCTCTGCGAATAGCCGCCGAGCGTCGGGGTGCCGAGATGCTTTTCCGTCCCGCCGTAGGTGCCGCCGGCCAGGCCGAGGTCGCAGAATTGTTCAAAGCCCGCACTGCAGCTCGGGCAGGTGCGGCAGGAGTCAACGAGGCAGCCCACGCCGACGGTGTCGCCGACCTTGAACTTCTTCACGCCGCTGCCGATGGCGGTCACGCGGCCGACGATCTCATGGCCGGGGACGGCGGGATACTGGGTGAAGTGCCATTCGTCGCGGGCGAAGTGGAGGTCGGAGTGGCAGACGCCGCAGTAAAGGATCTGGATCTGGACGTCGGTGGGGGTCGGCGAGCGGCGCTCGATGGTGGTGGCGGCGAGCGGGGAGGTGGCGCTGACGGCGGAAAAAGCCTTGGTGGAATAGCAGACGGGTTTGGCCATAGGGAAGGAGATTGGGTTGACCGCCAAGGTTGCCCGATTGGCCGGAAGTGCAACCCGCGAAGAAACCGCGTCCCTTACCGCTGGCCGGCGCCTTGCGCGGCCTGCACGGCAGCCTGGATTTCCCGGGCGGCTGATTTCCACAGGCCATTGATATAGATCGGCTGGCTGCCACCGGACGTCTCGATGTTCAGGTTGGCGAGGAAGATGCCGTTCTTGATGCGGAGGGAGGCGACCGCGCGGTAATTGATGTGCTCTTCCTGTGAACCGATGAGCGCACCTTTCCGGAAATGCATGCCATCGCCCGCCAGGGTCAGTTGATCCGGGAAAAACAGGTTGCCCGACGACCACCGGCTTGAACGGTAAGCCTTTTTCCCAATCTCAACGCGGGGGGGAGGAGCCGCCAACACGGCCGGTGCCGGTGGCTCCGTCACCGGGCCGAGCAAACGGGTCTTGGTGGCGGCAAATTCCTGGTCGGTCAGCTGCCCATCGCGGTGCAGCCCGGCAAGTTTTTGCAGTTCATCGGTCAGGTTCATACGGGCAGGCTGTTCGTCGGACCGGGGGGATGCCTGTCATCCATTACCTGACAAGCGTGCAGGGGAGGTTTGTAGCTTAACAGACCACAAAGGGACGGGGGCCCGCCGGCGTTCCGACTTAACTTACTTGTCCAGCACGCGCTGGATCTGGCCGATCTTTTTCTGGACCTGGCCTTCGGCCTGGTCGGACTTGCCCGCGGCTTCGAGCCGGGGATTGCCGACGAGCTTGCCGGTGGCGGCCTTGACTTTGCCGGCGAGGGTTTTGGCGGTGCCGGCGGCCTGGTTCTGGGTGCTGGATTTCATGGGAGGGATTGGGTTGCGCTGCAGTTGCGGAGAGATGACGGAGCCTGAAGATAGGCGAATGGGCGCCGCTCCGCCATGGGGCGTTACCCGCAAACGCGGCCGGGCGACCGTCAGTCTGCGATAAGCTGCAAGCCGGAAGCGGAAGGTTGAGGGAGGCTCAAGCACACACTTTCGTTTTGAGCCTACAGCTGCGAAAGCTCCACCTTCCGCGACAAGTTTCCCCGGGGCCAGCAGGGCAAGCATGACTCCTTCTGGCTCCCGCTGCATTGCAGCTTGGATATTAAGCCCCGGTTGCTAGTTTGCCGGTTAATGAGTGCGGAGAGCAGTAATCACCGGTCACTTTGGCTGGCGATAACGCTCAGTTGCCTGACACTCATCATTATCATCTGCTGGGCTTTTGGTCCGCACGAGCTGGCACCCTGGCGCGAAGAAATATTCGAAGGTATCAACGTGCAAGAAATAGCGAGGAGACTGCCCCGGAAGCTGTCCACCGAACAAAAGTTGGCCCTGCGTCGCGAATTGGATAAGGCGCATTTCGGTTATAAGGACAAGCTGACCCTTCCGGTTATGGTCCAGTCATTTTTCCATGCTGGCTATTCGCGCAACGACAACGAACCAGCTGGACTGGCCGAGAAGTCCTTCACCCGGTTTGTGGCGCTCGATGCGTTGTTGGCCGCATTGCTGGCGCTTGCGTTGCTGATCTGGCGACGGGGCAATACCCCGGCTCATCGGCTGGCGACTACCTTGGGGCTATTTGGCTTTGCGCTGGCCTGTTTCCTGATCAACGGCCAGGCGCGACTCCGCAGCGAGTGGTTCGCCTGGCCTAGCTGGTCGCGCTTGCTCACGGATGTGGCGGCGACAGTTGCCTT
>JANMTJ010000487.1:0-2151 GCA_031390295.1 Oleiharenicola sp. | reverse complement strand
ACAAGAAGGTCGTGAAGGCCTTCGGCCAGTCCGCCACCATGTTTGCCTCGCGCGAATGCTATGTGATCAAGGGCGGCAAGATCGTCTACAAGGACACCGGGGTGACCGACCAGCAGGCCGCCAACGTCCTCGCCTTCATCGCCAGCGACAAGAAGGGCTGAGCCGGTTGGTTGAAATTGTAGGGCGGGGTCTCCGACAGAGTCAGCCATGGCCTTGGCGACGGCTGAACCCCGCCTTTTTCTTTGGCGGGATTTGGAAATCCCTCCCTACAGCTCGGCGTCGTCCACGGCGGCGAAAATCTCCGCGCGGGGATCACGTCGCGCGCGTTCGATCCAGTCACGGAAAAGGGCCAGCTGCCCGAGCCATTCCGGCGGCAGCGGCGCGGCTACGAGATCGATCACCCGCCGCGAGCCGTCTTCCGCCACGACGACGTTGCGGTCGTGCGTGTCCGCCACCAGCCACGGTTCACCGTCAAGGAAGGCCAGCCGCGGGTGATCGCGATCGGCGCGCAGGAAACGCGAGGGAATGGGAATGAGCCGTTCCGGATCGAGTCCCGAGACGTCGGTTTTTTCCGGCAGCATCCGGCCGAAGGTCTGCTTCGCCACGACGATACCCTCGGGTGTGATGCCGGTGATCTCCGTGGGAATGCCGAACTGGTGCGTGAGCTTCAGCTTCTCAAACAGCATCCGGTAGCTGCCGGGCACGGCCGTGGCCTGGAGCAGGCCGGCCTCGCCGCGGGCAAACGCAAACGTCGCCCCCACGTCGCCCCCTTCGCGGAACAGGAAGAACTTGTAGACCGAGTGCCGGGTGTCCACGAAGGCCAGTGCCTCCACGCCCCCGCCGATCCGTCGCAGCAGGGGGCTGTCCGTTTCGAACGGATCCTCCGCTTCCGCGCTGAAGCCGAACGTCTCGAACGGAACGAGCGGCAGGTGCCGCCGGAATGCCCGGATGGCCTCGCCCAGCGCCGCCCAGTCGCCCCCGGTGGACTCCAGCAGGCTTACTTCGTCTTCGCGGACGAGGACGAGAGCGCGGTCTTGATCTGCTCGGATACCGCATTGGGCTGCTTTTTCGCCCAGCTGTTCGAGCGCCCGAAGTCGTTGCCGGTGACCGTCCAGAACAACGGCCCAGCCTTCCGCCCCGGGGAGGCGGGCGCCTTCGAGGTGGGTGGGGTGTCCGGAGAACGGGTCGGTTTGCGGCATGACTCGGCCATGCGCCCAAGGTCACGGTGGCCGCGCCCGAACGCAAAAACTATTTGTGCGCAGGCTGTTCACAGTCGAAAGCCGAGGCGAGAAAGTAACGGCCCGGGGCTTGCACCGGCCTGTTTTCAGGACAAAACCTCTCGCTTGACACCCCCCCGCCCCACCCGCGAATCTGACCCTCTTTTTGCCATAAAACTATGAAACCTACATTCCGCCCGCACCGCAAGAAACGCGCCCGCAAGATCGGTTTTCGTGCCCGCAAGGCCACCCGCGGCGGCCGCAAGGTCCTCGCCGCCCGCCGTCGCAAGGGCCGCAAGCGGCTGACCGTTGTCTGATCATGCGTCTCCGCGCCGGGCAGCGCCTGCGGCGCAACGATGATTTTCGCGCCGTCCGTGAACAAGGCCGCCGCATGGACTGCGGGGCCTTCCTCCTCACGTGGTGCGTCCGCCCCGCGGGTGCGCCGGCCGGACCCGCCCGCGTCGGGGTCGTCGCCTCCCGCGCCGCCGTGGGCGACGCCGTCCACCGCAACCGTGCCAAGCGCCGGCTCCGCACCCTTTACCGCCAGCACCAGCACCTCGTGCCCCCCGGTCTTGATCTCGTGCTCACCGCCCGGGCCGCCCTCCTCCGGATGGAATTCACCGAGGCGGCGCAGCGGTTCGTTCACGCCTGCGGGAAACTGACTCCAGCTCCCACGAAGAATGTCTGAGCCCCCCCCATCAATCCTTGGAGCGGCGCCGACCCCGGCGCCGGTGGTGCGCGGTGAGGTCGCCGCGCCTCGAATGGCCAGGCTCATTTCCCTTCCCGCCCGCACCGTGAGCGGGCTCATCTGGGTGTACCAGCGCACGCTCTCGCCGGCGCTGGTGGTCTTGAACCCGACCTGCGGCTGTCGCTTCGCGCCGACGTGCTCGCACTACGCCCGCGAGGCGCTGCGCGAACACGGACTCCTCGCCGG
>JANMTJ010000473.1:0-4860 GCA_031390295.1 Oleiharenicola sp. | reverse complement strand
GGTCTCCGCAACCGTCGGACGTCCAGACCGGAGGCGCGCAAACCCGCAACGACGTCGCGGTGAAGATTCTCATCGGTGAGGAGCGGATAGCCAAGCGGCTTCATGCCGAAAGCTTGACGTCCCAGACGATGTCGTTCTTGAGCGACTCCGCGGCGTACTTGATGGCGGCCGAAACACCTTCACGCGTCACCTGGGGGTAAGCGCCGCAGATGTCGTCTTGCGAGGCTCCGCTGGCCAGCAATTCAAGAATGAACTCAACGCTGATGCGGGTCCCGCGAACGCACGGCTTGCCACCGCCGGTGCGGCGAAAGTCGCCGCTCTGCGAGTCGATGATCTTCAGGCCGGGATATTTGGCGATGCCCTCCGCGAAGGCCTTGCGGCGCTCGTTGGCCGGCGCGGAGCCGGGTGTACCCTGCAATTCCACGATGCGGCCCGTGCCGCCCGTTTTCTTGGCCAGCCAATCCGCGGCCATCCGGCCTTCCTCAAAAAAGTCCGAGCCGATAAAGCAGGCATAGAGCGACTCGTCCGCGGTGAGAATGGTGCGGTCGGTGATGATCACCGGAATGCCGGCGCGCTTGGCGTCGCGCAGCACCGGGTCCCAGCCGGTCTCCACCAGCGGCGCGAGCACGATGGCGTCGACCTTCTGCGCAATGAAGGAGCGGAGCGCGCGGATCTGGTTCTCCTGCTTGCCCTGGCCGTCGGAAAACTTGAGGTCGATGCCGCGCTTGGCGGCCTCGGCCTTCATGGATTCGGAATTGGCCGTGCGCCAGGCGCTCTCGGCGCCGGTCTGGGCGAAACCGACCTTGAGCGGGGCGGCCGAAGCCAGGGTGGCGGCGGCCAGGCAGATGGAGGCAAACAGGGTTTTGATCCAGGGGGTGATATTCATACAAAGGGGCGGGGTTGAAGTGAGGACCAGACCGGTTAGAGATTCTTCCGGCGGATTCGGCAAAGCTCGGGGAATATGACTGTAAAGCAATTTGGACGTTCCTCTGCAACCCCGCATCCTGTAGCAGTAGCCCGTGTTTACCCTTGGCATTGATTACGGCACCAACTCCGTGCGCGCCCTCGTGGTCCGTTGCGCCGATGGCGCGGAACTGGGCAGCTGCGTCGTCCCCTACCCCAGCGGCAAGGAAGGCGTCCTGCTCGATCCCCGCGACCATCACCTCGCCCGCCAGCACCCCGGCGACTATCTCCTTGGCCTGGAGAAGAGTGTGCGCGGGGCCCTCGCGGCGGCGAAGAAAACCCGCGGCTTTTCGCCGGCCAAGGTGATCGGCCTGGGGGTCGACACCACCGGGTCCAGCCCGATCCCGGTGGATGCGCAGAACGTCCCCCTCGCGTCCTCGAAAAAATGGCGGAAGAACCTCCACGCGCAGTGCTGGCTGTGGAAGGACCACACCAGCTGGCGCGAGGCCGCCCAAATCACCGCCCTGGCCGCACAGCACCGCCCGCACTTCATCGCCAAGTGCGGCAACACTTATTCCTCCGAGTGGTTCTGGTCCAAGCTCTGGCACTGCCGCAATGTCGCCCCGGTGGTTTTCTCCGCCGCCTACTCCTGGGTGGAGCTGTGCGACTGGGTGCCGTCGGTGCTCGCCGGGATCACCGATCCCCGCCGGGTGAAGCGCGGCATCTGCGCCGCCGGCCACAAGGCGCTCTACTCCGCCGACTGGGGCGGATTGCCCGACAAGGAATTCCTTGCGCTGCTCGATCCGCAGCTCGCCGACCTGCGCGACCGGCTTTACGGGCAGGCCCATGACGCCAACGAGCCCGCGGGCGCGCTCTGCGCCGAATGGGCCGCCAAGCTGGGCCTGCCGGCCGGCATCCTCATCGCGATCGGCGAGTTCGACGTGCATTACGGCGCCATCGGCTGCGGCGTGGCCGAGGGCACGCTGGTCAAGGTCATCGGCACCTCCACCTGCGATTGCGGCGTGGTGTCGGCCCAAAAAACCGTGCCCGACATCCCCGGCATCTGCGGAATCGTGCCCGGCGCGATCCTGCCCGGTTTCTACGGCATCGAGGCGGGGCAGTCCGCCGTCGGCGACATCTTCAAGTGGTGGGTCGAGGTGGCCTGCGAAGGCCAAGCGGGCAAACACGCGCAACTCACCCGGCAGGCCGCCCGGCAAAAGCCCGGCCAGAGCGGCCTGCTTGCGCTCGACTGGCAGAACGGCAACCGCACCATTCTGGTCGATCCGTTGCTCACCGGCCTCATCCTCGGCTGCACGCTGCACACGACGCAGGCCGAGATCTACCGGGCGCTGATCGAGGCCACGGCCTTCGGCGCCCGCGCCATCATCGAGCGCATCCGCGAATACGGCGTGCCAATCGACCGCGTCGTCTGCGCGGGTGGCATCGCCGAGAAAAACCCGCTGCTCATGCAGATCTACGCCGACGTCACCGGCTGCACGATGCTCGTCTCCGGCTCCAGCCAGGCCTGCGCGCTCGGCTCCGCCGTCTCCGCCGCCGTGCTGGCCGGGGCGCACCCGGATTTCCCGACCGCCCAGCGCAAGATGACCTCGTTGAAGAAGGTGTCTTACAAGCCGAAGCCCGCGTCGCAGAAGACCTACCACCAGCTCTATGCCCTCTACCGGCAGGTTCACGACTCCTTCGGCGGCCTGAACAAATTCGCCGATCTCTCCCGCGTAATGAAAGACCTGCTGCAGTTGAAGCAGCGAGCAGCGGGTATCGAGTAGCGAGCATGGTCTCCCCCATACTCCCGCCCCGAGCACCGTTTTCACCGGCCCTTCTCAAGCTACTCTCTGCCCGCTACCCGCTACCTTCCTCCCATGTCACTCGTCCATACCTCCCCTGCTGAAATCTGGTTCGTCTGCGGCTCGCAGCACCTCTACGGCCCCGGCCCGCTCAAGCAGGTCACCGCCAACGCCCGCCAGGTCGCCACCGCGCTCGGCGCCTCGAAGCACGTCCCGGTCAAGATTGTCTTCAAGGCACTGCTCACCACGCCCGACGAAATCACGCAACTCTGCCTCGACGCCAACTCCGACGCGATGTGCGCCGGCCTCATCCTCTGGATGCACACCTTCTCGCCGTCAAAGATGTGGATCCGCGGCCTCACGGCCCTGAAGAAGCCCTTCTGTCACCTCCACACGCAGTTCAACCGCGATCTGCCGTGGGAGACGATCGACATGGATTTCATGAACCTCAACCAGGCCGCCCACGGCGACCGCGAGGCGGGATTTCTCCACACGCGCCTGCGGCTCGGCCGCAAGGTCGTGGTCGGCCACTGGAGCGACGACGAGGTGCAGCAGCGCCTCGGTGCCTGGGTGCGGGTCGCCCGGGCCTGGCACGATTGGCAGGGCGCCCGGTTCGCCCGCTTCGGCGACAACATGCGCCAGGTGGCCGTCACCGAGGGCGACAAGGTCGCCGCGGAGATCCGCTTCGGTTTCGCCACGAACGGCTACGGCGTCGGCGACCTCGTCGCGAAAATCTCCGCCGTCGGCATCCACGACAAGCACATCGACCGTCTTTGCGCCGAATATGAGGACACCTACGCCGTCGCGAAGGAGCTGCGCCAGGGCGGCGCCCGGCACGACTCGCTCCGCTACGGCGCGCGCATTGAGCTCGGCCTGCGCGCCTTTCTCGAGGATGACGGCTTCAAGGGCTTCACCACCACCTTCGAGGATCTCCACGGCCTCCGCCAGCTGCCCGGCCTCGCCGTCCAACGGCTCATGGCCGAGGGGTATGGCTTCGGCGCCGAGGGCGACTGGAAGACCGCCGCCCTGCTCCGCGCGATGAAAGTCATGGGCGACGGCCTGCCCGGCGGCACGTCGTTCATGGAGGACTACACCTACCATCTCTCGCCCAAGGGCCACCAGGTGCTCGGCTCGCACATGCTTGAGATCTGCCCGACCATCGCCGGCACCAAACCGACCCTCGAGATCCATCCGCTCGGCATCGGCGGCAAGGAGGACCCCGTGCGCCTCGTGTTCGACGCCCCGGCCGGCCCCGCGCTCAACGCCTCGCTCGTGGACATGGGCAACCGCTTCCGCCTCATCGTCAACGAGGTCACCGCCGTCAAGACCCCGAAGCTCCCCAAGCTCCCCGTCGCCCGCGCCGTGTGGGAATGCCAGCCGGACTTCAAGACCGCCTGCGCCGCGTGGATTTATGCCGGTGGCGCACACCACGCCGGCTACAGCTACTCCGTCACCACGGAGATGCTCGAGGATTTCGCCGAGATCGCCGGCATTGAGCTGGTGGTCATCGACGCAGACACGAAACTTCGTGAGCTCAAGCAGGAGCTCCGCCAGAATGACCTCTACTACGCCCTCGCCCGGGGCCTGCGCGTCTAACTCCGCTACAATCCCATGAAAGTTCTTCGTCCCGCTTTCCTCACCCTGACCGCCGCGCTCGTCTTCCATGCCGGCTGCTCCAAGCAACCGGCCCCGGCCGACGGCGCAGTCGCAACTCCAGCGAAAATCAAACTGGGCTTCCTCGTGAAGCAGCCGGAGGAACCGTGGTTCCAGTATGAGTGGAAGGGCGGCGAATCCATCGCCGCCAAATACGGCTTCGAGCTCATCAAGATCGGCGTGCCCGACGGCGAGAAAACCCTCGCCGCCATTGACAGCCTGGCGGCCAACGGCGCGCAGGGCTTTGTCATTTGCACCCCCGATGTGCGTCTCGGGCCCGCCATCGTCGCCAAGGCCAAGGCCGCCAACCTCAAGGTCATCACCGTGGACGACCGCTTTGTCGGCGCCGACGGCAAATTCCTGGAACAGGTCCCCTACCTCGGCATGTCGGCCACCAAGATCGGCGAAATGTCCGGCCGCACCCTCGCCGCCGAGATGCAGCGCCGCGGCTGGGCCGCCGGGGACACCGCCGCGTGCATCGTGACCTTCGAGGAACTCGACA
>JANMTJ010000442.1:0-3605 GCA_031390295.1 Oleiharenicola sp. | reverse complement strand
CCCGGCCTCGATGCTCAGCTGGGACGTCATCGTGCTCAACGGCTACCTGCTGCTCAACATCTACATCTGCGGGTACCTGCTCTATTGCCGCTATCAAAAGCGAAAGCCGTCGAAGTGGTTCTATATTCCCTTTGTCTTCCTCGCCATCGTCTGGGCGGTCTCCATTCACACCGTCACCGCCTTCCTCTACGTCGGCCTGGGCGGCCGCCCCTTCTGGAACTCCGCCATCGTGGGCCCGCGTTTTCTCGCCTCCGCGTTCACCGCCGGCCCCGCCCTCATCATCCTGGCGCTGCAGATTGTCCGTTGGGTGACTGCCTCGGGTACCGCGGCGGAACTGGCCGCGGGTGCCGATGCCGGCAACCGGCCCGGCCGACCCGCCACCCTAGACGATCTCGACCAACTGGCCCGGGATTTGCCTGAGCTGTACTCTGTCCCGACCGCCGATCGCGTCCGGGCTCTCGCCGGGGCCTCGATCATCGAGGTCGCCGCCGGGGAGGTGCTGCTCCGCCAGGACACGACCTCGACCTTCGCGTTTTTCGTGCTGCAGGGCCGCGTGGTGGTGAAACGGCTGGAGAGCGGCCGCGTGCGCATCACGCGCACCGCCCGGGCCGGTGACCAGTTCGGCGAGGTCTCCGCTCTGCACGGAACCCCGCGCGAGGCCACCGCCATGGCCGAGGAACCTTCCCGCGTCCTGCGCTTGTCGGGCGTTTCGCTGCGCCTGCTGATGGAATCGCGCACCCTGGACCAGATCGTCCGCTCCCGGATGACGGAGCGGCTCATGATCACCGACCGCAGCCTGCTCATCCTGCGGGGCATCGTGCAGGTATCGATGATCATCAATGTCTTCCTGCTCGTGTGCGAGGTGTTCAAGGAATTCTACTCCGGCACCTCCCACGGGGCCTCGGCGAAGTATCTCTTCGTCGGGTTGCACGGCCACCATGCGCTCGTGCCTTGGATCTGGACCGCCATCGGCTTCAACCTCATTGCGATGGTCCTGCTGGTGCTACCGCTCAGTCGCGGGCTGAAATACCTCAATCTCGCCTGTGTGCTCTGCATCATCGGCATCTGGATTGAGAAAGGCATGGGGCTGGTCATCCCCGGCTTCATTCCCACTCCGCTCGGGGCGATCGTCGACTACGTACCATCGCTCAACGAGACCCTGGTGTGCCTCGGCATCTGGGCTTTTGGCCTGCTCTGCTACACCATTTTCCTGCGCATGGCGGTGCCGATCCTGCAGGGCCGGCTCACCCAGGCCAACGAAGGGCGGCCGGAAATCCCGCCGGCCGAATCGGTCCTGCTCCCGGTTCCCGCCCCGCATTGATCGGCCCACCCTGTCCACGCCATGGCCACCCAGCTCACCGCCGACGACGCGAAACAATCGCTCAATGCCCATGTCGCCGCCAAGGGCGCCGAGGTGTTTGCGAAATACGGTCCGGTGATCGGCTGGACCGAGTTGCAGGCCATCCTGAAGGACCGCGCCTGTGTGCGCTATCCCTGCCAGCTGGTCTTTGACAGCGCCCGGCTCAATCCCGGCGAAACCGCCTATCCCGAACCCAAGGGCGACATGCCGGAGGAGGGCTTCTCGATGTACGTGCATCCGGTTTACATGACGCAGCTGGCGATGGTGCCCTACCTCGCGCTCTACCAGCTGGTCGCGGTGAACTACGGCGACTTCGCCTCGGCCGACGACGCCGAGACATTTGCGGCCCAGGCACTCGGTCTGCCCCGGGAGGAATATTACCAGACCCTGTGCAGCCTGACTGATGAACTCGGGGCCGGCCTCGATCCCGGGACGGGAGCGAGCCACGCCCAATGCAGCGGCGGGGGCTGCGGTTGCGAAGCCTAGGCGGCACAATTTTTTTTAACAGTGAAAGCTCCATGAAATCTTCGTCGCAGCCCGGCGAAAGCCACCTGCTTCAGCCTTCCTAACCCCCAACCAGCCAACTGCCGGATGTAACATGAGTGAGACCCCCACTCCCCGGTCCGAGCAATCCCTCTCCGAGACGGTGTTGCGACTCGAGCACCGGTTGGCGCGCCTCGAGCAACACCTCCACCTCCCGCCGCTCAGCCCGGTGACAGCACCCACCGCCCGGCCGGAAGTCGTGTCCGCCCCTGCTCCTCCCGCACCCGTCTCGCCACCGCCGGACGAGGAGGAATTGGAATTCGTCGTGGGCCAGAACTGGTTCGCCAGCGTCGGCGTCCTCGTCCTCACCTGTGGCGTGGGTATTGCGCTGTCGCTGCCCTGGTCCGGCCTGCCGCCGATGGGCCCCTCCATGGTTGGCTATGCCCTGGTCCTGGGTCTGCTGCTGGTCGCCCACTTCTGGGAGAAATCATTCGAGCTCGTGGCCGGCTATTTTCGCGGGGCCGGCATGACCTTGCTGTTTTTCTCCACCCTGCGGCTGTACTTTTTCGGGACAACGCATGTGCTGGACATTGATTCCACCGGTGGTCGCGTGCTCCTGCTGGCGGTGGTCGGAGCCAACCTCGCCGTGGCCCTGCGACAGAAGTCACCCTGGCTGATCGGTCTCGCGTTGCTCACCGGTCTGGTCACGGCCGTGGCCGTCGGTGCGCCGTCGTTCGTCTTTGCCAGCGTCGCGATTCTGTCGGGCCTCGCGGCCTTCGTGGCTGTGCGCCACAATTGGCCGGGCCTCCTCCTCTTCGCCATTCCTGCCGGCTATTTCGCCCACCTGCTCTGGCTCATCAACCGCCCCTGGTCGGGCCGGCCCTTCAAGATACTGGCCGAACCGACCACCGGCATCTACTTCCTGCTGGTTTACATGGTGCTGCTGGCGGCCGGCTCGCTGTGGCGGCGGGAGCGGAAGGTGGAGGATCCGTTCACGGTGGTGTGTGTGCTGTTGAATTGCGGCGCCGGTTACGGCCTCTTCCTGCTGCAATCCCTCCGGATGGAACCCGCCCTGTTCACGCCGGCCCATCTGACGGCTGCGCTGGTCTATCTCGGTCTCGCCGTGGCCTTCTGGCGGAGCGAGGGGAGCCGCATCTCGACGTTCTTCTACGCCATGACCGGCTACCTGGCGCTCAGTGTCGCAATCGTGCGGACTTTTCCCTCGCCGGAAGTGTTCATCTGGCTGTCTGGTCAGAGCCTCGTGGTGGTGGTGACCGCGTTGTGGTTCCGCTCCCGGCTGATCGTCGTCGCCAACTTCTTCATCTACGTCTCGATTGTGCTGGCCTACATGGTGATCGCCAAGGCGGAGACCGGCATCAGCGTGGGCTTTGGTGTCGTTGCACTGCTGTCCGCCCGCATCCTCAGCTGGAAGAAGGACCGCCTGGAACTCAAGACCGAGCTGATGCGCAATGCCTACCTCGCCAGCGCCTTTGTCGTGTTCCCCTACTCCCTCTACCACCTGGTGCCGCGTGTCTACGTCAGTCTCTCGTGGGTGGCCGTGGCCATCGCGTACTACCTGATGAACCTGATCGTGCGGAACCCGAAATACCGCTGGATGGGCCACCTGACGCTGCTGCTCACGGTCGTCTATGTGGTCGTCGTTGGACTCACCCAACTCGCTCCCACCTACCGGATCCTATCCTTCCTGGTCCTGGGCACGGTGCTGGTCGTGGTCTCGCTGATCTTCACCCGGGTGCGGTCG
>JANMTJ010000414.1:0-2996 GCA_031390295.1 Oleiharenicola sp. | reverse complement strand
CCCCACCCGCGAGTTCGCGCAAAAGTTTCTCAACTCGCCCAGCGGCAAGACCGAGGCCTACCACATCCTCGGCGTGCGCGACGGCGTGACCGACCCCTATTTCTACATGGGCTTCCAGCACCCGCCTGCCCCCGCCGACCTGCGCCGCTGGATCGAGACGCAAGACACGGCGGCGATGGAGCAGTGCTTTGAAAAAATTCCGGTGGAGGTGGGCGACACCTTCCTGATTCCCGGCGGTTTTCCCCATGCCCTCGGCGAGGGCGTCTTCATGATCGAGATCCAGGAGCCGACCGACTTTGCCGTGCGCTACGAGTTTGAGCGCGCCGGTTACGTCCTGCCCGAGGCCGCCCGCTTCATGGGTCGCGGCCTGGATTTCGGCCTCTCCCTCATCAACTTCAACCGCTACCCGCGGGAAACCATCGAGGGCGACTACCGTTGCCGGCCTCACCCGGGGCGCGACCTCGGTGCCGGCTCGCGGCAGGACGAGTTGATCGGGCCCGCCCAGACGCCGTGCTTCCGGGTGCTGAAGACGTATCTCGCCGCGCCGGCCACCAAGCACGAGGCCAGCTTCCACATCGGCATCCTCACCGCCGGCGCCTGTGCTATCACGGTCGGAGGCGAGACCCACCAGCTCCACCGTTACGACAAGTTTTTCTGTCCCGCCGGGCTCTCCCTGCGCTACACTCCCGCCCCAAGCTGCGAAATTCTCGAGTGCCTGCCCCCGGCTTGACCCAACTCCACTCTCCTTCATCCCGCCATGCCGCGTTCCGCTTCCCTCCTGGCCGCCCTTACCGCCGAAGAGCTCCGCGACTTCCTGCCCGAGCCGTTGCTCGGCCAGGTGCGCGCGCTCACCGCCGGCTTCACGCATTTTGAAACCGCGGACCGGAGCGCCGCCGCCTTCGCCGCCGCGTTGGCCGCGGCCGATCCCGAGGTGTTGCTCGCCTGCTGGAAAACCCCGCCGCTGCCCGCCGCGCTCCCGCCCCGCTTGCGCTACGTCTGCTACCTCTGCGGATCCGTCCGCCGGCTCGTCCGCCGCGACCAGATCGAGCGCGGCCTGCTGGTCACCAACTGGGGTGGCTCCATCAGCCGCATCGTCGCGGAGTGGGCGCTCTTCCACATCTTGGCCTGCCTGCGCCGCGCCACCCACTGGACCCTCGCCATGCACAATGAGGGGGCCTGGAAAAACGGCGGCACCGAGACCGCCTCCCTGTTTGGCCGCCGCATCGGCCTGCACGGTTTCGGCCAGATCGCCCGCGAGCTGATCAAACTCCTGCGGCCGTTCAACGTCACGATCACCAGCTTCGCGCCCGACCTTACCCCGGAACTGGAGGCCGCGCATGGCATCAGCCGGGCCCCGTCGCTGGAGGCGCTCTTTGCCGACAACGACATCATCGTCGAACTCGCCCCGCTCAACGCGGCCACCGCTGGCCTCGTGCAGGAGAAGCACCTGCGCCTCATCCGCCCCGGCGGCGTCTTTGTCAATGTCGGCCGCGGCGCCGTCGTGGACGAGGCCGCCCTGCTGCGGGTTGCGCAGGAGGGGAAAATCCTGCTCGGCCTCGATGTCTTCTCCGTCGAACCGCTGCCGGTTGATTCGCCCTTCCGGGGACTCCGCAACGTCTCGCTCACCCCGCACATCGCGGGTCCCACCACCGACCGCCGGCGCGATGCGGGCGCCTTCGCCGTGGAAAATCTGTCCGCCTACGCCGCCGGCCGGCCGCTGCGCGCTGTCATTACCCCCGCAGTCTACGACACCTCGACGTGAGTCTGTCCGGCGACCCCGCTACCTCCATGCTTCCGCCTGCCTACCGCCACTGGCAGGACGCCGCCCGCCGCCTGCTCGAGCCACTCGGCACCCTCATGCTGCCCGGTCGTGCCGACCTGGCCATCGCCGGCGCCGTCAGCGACCACGACCGGCAGGCCGACCGGCTCGAGAGCTTCGCACGCCCGCTCACGCTGGCGGCCTTCTGGCTGCAGTCCACCGCCCGGCCGGAGGATGCGGCACTCCGCGCAAAGCTCGTCGCGTGGTTCCGCGCGGGGCTGGTCGCCGCCACCGACCCGGCCGGCCCGCATTGCTGGGGCCCCGATGCCTCCTACCACCAGCACCACGTCGAGATGGGCCTGATGGCCATCGCGCTCCAGGTCGCCACCCGTGACATCTGGGCACCGCTCTCGGCGGACGAAAAAGCGCAAATCGCGCGCTGGTTCGCCACCTGCCGCGGCGGCGGCATCGTCAACAACAACCACCTCTTCATGTCGGTGCACATCCTCGAGTTCCTGGGGAAGCAGGGTTGCGCCCACCGCACCGACCGCGCCGTCATCACCGCCCACCTCAACCAGCTCGAGACCATGCACCGCGGCGGCGGCTGGTTTGAGGACGGCATCAACCAGGCCTACGACCACTACAACGCCTACGCCTTCCACTTCTACGGCCTCATGTGGACGCGCCTGCATGGCGCATCGGACGAAGGCCGGGCCAAACGCTGGCGCGACTGGGCGAAGCTCTTCGTCCGCGACTACCAGCATTTCTTCGCCGCGAGCGGCGAGCACCCGGCCTTCGGCCGCTCCATCACCTACCGCTTCAACTGCCTCAACGTCTTCGGCCTCGCCCTCGCAGAGAACTGCACCGAACTCGCCCCCGGCCTGCTGCGCCGGCTCTGCACGCGCAACCTCGACTTCTTCCTCTCGCGCCCGATCTACCAGGAGCAGGGCTGCCTCGCCGCCGGCTTCACCGACCGCTTCGACCAGATCATCGAGCAGTATTCCTGCGCCGCTTCGCCCTACTGGGCCGCCAAGGGTTTCACGCCGCTCCTGCTCCCGCCGGCACACCCGTTCTGGACCGACCCCGAGCAACCGCTGCCCGCCGAGCGCGGCTTCGTGCACGTGATGCCGTCCCCGGGTCTCGTCACCCGCAGCGTCCCGGGCGGCGACGTCGAGATCCTCAACGCCGGCTCGATGGTCGGCAACACGCAGCTCCGCTACGGCGCGTGGAAATGGAG
>JANMTJ010000403.1:0-3501 GCA_031390295.1 Oleiharenicola sp. | reverse complement strand
GGCCCGGCGGGCGAATTCGTCGGCCGGCAGCTCCGCGCCGTCCGTGATCTCCACCAGGAGGCGGCGGAGTACGGCTTCGTTGGCCGGGCCTTCCGGACCACGCAGCGTCAGCCGCGGATCATAGCGGTACGTGTCGCTGCCACGCGGCGGATCAGATTGCGCCGCGCGCAACAACAGGGGAAACCTAGCGTCGGTGAGCGTGGGAGCCAGCTCCACGGCTTCCAGTTGAAACGCGCTCATGGTCATCGGTTCGGTGCGCATCGCGACGAGCCGGTTGCCGGGGCTGGTTTGCAGCGGTACCGGGTCGCGCATCCGCAGCACGCCGTAACTGCCGGGCAGGGGCAAAAACCGGCTGACCCCCGGTTCGACGTAAAAGGTCCACACCCCGCCCACCTCGTTGGCCGGGCGGCCCAGCGCCCGCCCACGCAGCTGCTGGATGATCCGCTGGCTGCGTATCAACTCGCCCTTGAGTCCGGCGGAAATCTTGAAGCCCTCCGGGGAGTATTCGTCCAGCACGACCAGGCGCCAGTAGGGCTCCTCGCGGATGCCGCTCGCGTCGGTGAGATCCACGCGCATGGCCACGCTGTTGTCGCTGAGCAGCTCCGTCACGTCGCCGAACTTCACCGTGTCGGTGAAGCCCGACCGGCTCTTCCGCGTGATGTAGCGGTCAAGGAAGAAGCCGCTGGCCACCTCGAAACGCGGGATGACCAGGAACAGCAGTCCGGACATCGCCACCACGGCCAGGAACAGCAGGCTGGCAAACAGCATCAGACGCCAGTCCGCCACCAGTCGCAGCCGGCCCAGGAAATTCCGCCAGCCGAGCCGGGTCCACGCCGTCTCCGCCTCCGCGGTGCGCACGGCGCCGGTTTCCGCCGCATCGATCAGGTTGATGATGAAGAGGAATCCCAGCGCACAGGCCGTGAACAGGAGCAGCAGGAACGCAAAGCCGAGCGAGACGGTGAGGACGCCCGCCACCACGATCAGGAACAGGCCCAGCACGAGCAATTGCAGGTCCTCGCGCTTCTTCCGGTAGGCCACGGCCCGGTAGAGCACGAGCAGGATCGCCAGCCGGATGAGCACGGGCAGGGTGTCGGGGCTGAAATAAAAATCCGCCGCCATCGCCACGATGATGGCCGGCACCGCGAGTTTCCAGACGAGCGGAGGCAGCCGGCCCGGCAGTTGCGGCCAGAGCATCGCGGCGAGGATCACCGCGCCGGCCACGCCCACCAGCCCCAGCGCCTCGATATCGAGGAAGAAGACCGTCCACAGCGAGACCAGCGCCAATGCGCCGCCGAGCAGCCACTTCAGGCGCAGCAGCTCGTCGAGGTTAAGCTGACGCGGTTTGGCGGCCGTCGACATAGGCGGTGATGCCCCGCGCCCCCTCGGGCGCGAAGGTGATGACGTTGTGGGTGATTGGAGGCGGGGTGCCCCCACCCCGCATGGCGGACGAGGGCGTCCGCCCTCCATGTTCAGAAAATTCCAACCGCGCCAGGTCGTCCAGCCAGGCCTCGACGTCGCGCAGCCGGCGCGTCTCGCGCAGCGCCCCGCCGTTGAGAATGACCCCGCGCAACCGGCCGGCGGCGAACAGGTCCTCGGCGAGGGTGCCGGCCAGGCTGCAGAGCAGTTCAAACTGTTCCGGCCTGGTCCAGCGCGAAGCGGGGCTGTCGAGGCTGAGCACAAAGCCGTCGCGGCTCTCGGCGGCGAACTGGCGCACCAACAACTGACCGAGCCGTGCACTGGCCTTCCAGTGGATCAGGCGGTGCGAGTCGCCCTGCTGGTATTTGCGCAGCGCCAGCAGATCATCCCCGATGCCCGTTCGGGCCGTGCGCCGGCCTTGGGAGCCGGAATGCGCCGCCATGGCGCCGGTCCACTGGTATTCCACCTGCGCGGGCCAGACCAGCACCGTCTGCTTCAGGTCGGTGCCGATGTTTTTCCTCAGAAACCCAAACGGAAACAGCGAGCCCACGGCCCCGAGTTCGAGGAGTGCCTCGCCCCGCCGGGTGGGTTTCACCCCCCAATCGATGGTCGCACTGCCGCCCGGCTCCACGCGTTCGCGCAGGCACACCCGGCCGCGGGTGATGTGTTTCTCCGCGGCGGCCAGGATCTCGCGCATCCGGAGGTTTTTCCCCTCGGCATCCGGATCGGGGATATGGCGCGGCTGGGTCGCCAGTTCAAACCACAGGCTGTAGGTCGGCAGCCAGCGCTTGCCGTTCCGCACTTCGACCGTGACCAGCGTTTCATGACCCGCTCGCCACGATCCCTGCGGCTGCACCCGCCAGCACAGTCCCATGAAATTGAACCAGGAGAGCAGCCCGCTCAACAGCAGGCAGGCCAGCAGCAGCGACAGCGTGATGAACAGGATGTTGCTCGCGGTGTTGTAGGCCGCCGAGCCGATGCCCAGGGAGAGCATCATCAGGAACAGGCCCGGCAGGGTCAGGGCGATGCGATGGCGTTTCTTGGGAAACACCAGCAGCCACAGGAGGGCCTGCCAGTTGAACTTGCGTCGCGAACGCGCCGGCACGCCGGGGCCGTCCCACGACTGGTCAAATGTGGTGCTGGACTGCACGGGACAAGCCCTTACTCCGGCACCGGCACGGCCAGGATGATCCGGCGCAGCGCCGCCAGCACGGTGCGGCGCTCCTCGAGGGCGTCCGACGTCTGCCGCGCCAGCGACAGGCGGTGCGCGAGCACCGGGCCGGCCATTTCCTGCACATCCTCCGGAACGACAAAATCCCGGCCCTGCACCAGCGAACGGGCCTGGGCGGCGACCCGCAGGGCCAGACCGCCGCGCACACTGACACCGGCCTTGAACTCCACCTCGGTGCGCGTCGCGGTGATGATTTTCAGGATGTAGTCGAGCACGCTGTCCTCGACAAACACCTTCCCCGCCAGCGCCTGCATCTTGAGAATGTCCGAGCGGGTGACCACGGGGTTGAGCGCGATGGCGTCATAGCCGATGCGCGGGCTGCGGAGAATCTCCAGTTCGTCCCCGGGCTGCGGGTAGCCCATCTGCAGCCGCATCAAAAAACGATCCATCTGGCTCTCGGGCAGCGGAAACGTGCCCTCGTAGTCCACCGGGTTCTGGGTGGCCACGACCATGAAGGGCGCGCCCACGGTGTGCGCCTCGCCGTCCACGGTGACCTTGGCCCGGTCCATGACCTCGAGCAGCGCCGACTGCGTCTTGGGCGTCGCGCGGTTGATCTCGTCGGCCAGCACGACATTGGCGAAGACGGGGCCGGACTTGAACACGAATTCCTTGAGGGTCTCGTCGTAGATGGAGACGCCCGTGACGTCGGTGGGCAGCAGGTCGCTGGTGAACTGGATGCGGGAAAACGCGCAATCCATCGAGCGGGCGAGCGAGTAGGCCAGCGTGGTCTTGCCCACGCCGGGCAGATCCTCAATCAGCAGGTGCCCGCCGGCGAGCAGGCAGACCAGCGACTGTTCGATGACGTCGTCCTTGCCCTTGATGGTCTGGCGCATGTTGGCCTTGAGACGGGAAAG
>JANMTJ010000378.1:0-7914 GCA_031390295.1 Oleiharenicola sp. | reverse complement strand
CCCCACCGATCCCTTCCGGCAGGCCCGTCAGGAAACCGGCCGTCTCGACTGCCCGTTCCAAGGCGAAACCATCCCGATGATTTTGCGCCATCACGACGTGCGCGAGGCGGCGAAGGACTGGCAGACCTACAGCTCCGACGCGCCTTGTCGCGTGCCGATCCCTTCCGAGGAGGAAGTCCGCACGATGCGGCAACTGCCGATCGAGACCAACCCGCCGGACCACACCGAATACCGCGCGATCATCGAGCCTTTCTTCCACCGGGCCAAGGAGCCCGCCATGGTAGCCCGGGTGGAGACCCTGATCGAGCAGATGGTTGCGGACGCCCTGGCCCGGGAGTCGGTCGAAATCGTCCGGGAATTTGCCCTGCCCCTGCAATCCCGCGCGCTCACCTACCTGCTCAACGTGCCCGAGGCCAAGGCCGGGACCTGGATCAGCTGGGGCACGCATGTCTTTCACGACGGCGGCGACGAGCACAAGAAGGGCGCGGCCCTCGAGACTTACCTGCAAGGGGAATTCGACCGCGCGCTGGAAAATCCGGGCGACGATTTCTTCAGCGCCCTGACCAAGGCCACCTTTCGCGGCCGGCCGCTGACCCGCGCGGAGATGATGGGGTTCGCCAACCTGACCTTTGCCGGCGGTCGCGACACCATCATCCACACCATTTCCTCGGTCTTCGCCCATCTGGGCCGGCATCCCGCCGCGCTCGCCTTTCTCCGGGAGGATCCCGCGCGCATCGTCCTGGCTTGTGAGGAGTTTTTCCGCGTCGGCACGCCGCTCACCCACATCGGTCGCGTCTGCCCCGTGGACACCGAGGTCCACGGCAAGGCCGTCCCGGCGGGCGGCCGGGTGTCCCTCTGCTGGGCGTCGGCGAACCAGGATGAGACCGTCTTCGATGCGCCGCAGGAGGTGCGCCTCGACCGGAAGCCGAATCCCCATGTCGCCTTCGGCTTCGGTGCCCACCTCTGCCTCGGGGCACCGCACGCCCGGTTGCTGCTCCGCACGCTGCTCCAAACCCTCACCCGGCGCATCGCGGGCGTCACCGTGCTGGAGGCGAAGCAGCAGGTCGAGACGGCCGCCCGCTATGAGCGCGCGGTGGGTTACGAACGTCTGCTGGTCAAACTGGCTCCGCGCTGAAAGACGGCCGCGACGGCGGCCAGCACGAACAGTGACACCTGAAGCGGTTTACGGCAGGAACAGCACGCAGACGGCCTTGGCCACCTGGGCCGTGTGCGGCGTGGGCGTGAGCCGGCCGGTCCGGGCGTCCACCTTGAAGACGGTCAGGTTGTTCGTCGCCTGGTTCGCGCAAAGCAGCCACGCGCCGTCGGGCGAGAGCGAGAAATTGCGTGGCTGCTGTCCGCCGGTGGACACGTTTTCGACCCGGACGAGCAGGCCGGTCGACCCGTCGCGCGCGAAGACCGCGATGCTGTTGTGGCCGCGATTGGCCGTGTAGACAAAGCGGCCGTTGGGATGGATCCGGATCTCCGACGCGGTGCTCCCGCCGGTGAAGTCATCGGGCAGCGTGGAAACACCCTGGATGGGCTCGATGATCCCCCGCACGGCGTCGAAGCGGCAGGCGGTGACGGTGTTGTCCAGCTCGTCGAGGACGTAGAATGATTTCTCGTCGGGTGAGAACTTGGTGTGCCGCGGACCCGCCCCGGGGGCGACCGCGGTGAAGGCGGGATCGTGCGGCGCGAGGCCGCCCGACTCCGGGGCCAGCTCGTAGGCAAACACGCGGTCCACGCCCAGGTTGGCCACGAAGGCGAAGCGGTTGTCGGGCGAAAGCGTCACGGAGTGCGGATGCGGCGCATCCTGCCGGGGCTTTTGCGGCCCGAGCGGACCGGTCTGGTCCAGCACGCGCGCCACCGGCCCCACGCGGCCGTCAGGCGCCAGCGGAAACGAGGCCACATACGGATCCCCGTAACTGGCCGCGATCACCATGCGGCCCGTGGCATCCACGGCCAGATGGCAGAACTGGCCGCGACCGGAGGACTCAACGTTCAGCGGCGTGAGCCGGCCGGTGCCCGGCTCCAGGGCAAAGGCGGCCACGGCGCCGGACTTCCTGCCACCGGGTCCCGGCACCTGGGTCAGCGCATAGATGATGCGTCCATTCGGGTTCAGCGCGAGGAACTCGGGATTCGACAGCCCGGCCACCAGTTCAGGGGTGGAAAGCGCGCCGGTCTCCGCATCGAGCCGCACGGCGTAGATGCCACGGCTGTCGGTGGTGGCGTTGCCAGTGTAGGTGCCCAGAAGGGCGGTGTATTCACGCGCCCCCGCCAGGCTGGTGGAGGCAAGGGCAAGCAGGACAAGGCACAGACGGGACATCATGGGGTGGAGGGTAAGGTGGAAGGCCGGAACCTGAGACAGACTCATAAGTGAGAAACCACGAATGGATTATTCCGGCGTGGGATCCTCGCATAATCTCCCGCCCGTTTCACAGGTCCGCCAGCCGCGTGGTGGCGTCGCCGAAGCGTTCCAGCTTCACGCCCATGCGATCCATGAGCGACAGGTGCAGGCTGCACGCCTTGCGGTTCGTGTCTCCGGCCGCGAGATAGTCGAGGACGCGACCGGTCTTGATCGAGCCACCACCCTTGCCCGTAAGCAGGATCGGAAGCTGGTTCGCGCTGTGCGCGTCGCCGTCGAAGAGGCTCGAGGCCATCATCATGATCGAATTGTCGAGCAGCGTGCCCTCACCCTCCCGGATCTCCTTCATGCGCTGCGTCAGGTACGCGAACTGCGCGATGTGAAACTGGTTCGTCCGGAGATACATCGCCTCCTTGTCCGCGGCCTTGCCGTTGTGCGTGAGGTCGAGGTGCAGCGCCCCTTGCACGCCCTGCAGGAACTTGAAGTTCATCTGCGAGAGATCGTTGTTCAGCATCAGGGTCGCGATGCGGGTCTTGTCCATCTGGAACGCGAGGACGGTCAGGTCCAGCATGAGCTTCATGTGGTCCGGCACGTCCTGCGGCAGCTCGTTCGCCGGCCGGGGCAGGTTGGGCTGCGCCAGCGTGGGCCGCCAGCCCTCGAGTCGCTCCTCCCGGTTCGCCTGCTCGAGGCGCTTTTCGATGTCGCGGATCGATTCGTAGTATTCCACCAGTTTCTCGCTGTCGTCGCGGCTGACCTTGCGCTTGAGGCTCGCGGAATCGTCGCGCACCTCGTCGAGGATGCTGCGGTCAAGCTGGCGGCCCGAGCCGTCGCCGACCAGGCGGTCGAAGGCCCGGCGCGGGTAGATTTCCTTCGTCGCGGGCTTGGTGGGCGAAACCCACGAGAGGCTGGAACCGTAGATCATCGACAGGCCGTCCTCGAGCCGCAGCTCGTTGGGCTCGATGCCGAGCACCAGGCTCGGGACCGCGGTGTGGCCGCCGATCTGCGCGGCGAGCACCTGGTCCATCGACGTGCCGACGCGGATCTCACCCGGATCGAGGCTGACCGGCGCGCCTGACAGCAGGTTCATGCGGCCGAGGTGCGGACTGGTGGACTCGTCGGCGGACTGGTTGTAGAGGCCGTTGATGAACACCAGGTCCTCGCGGTGCGGCCGCATGGACTCGAGCGCGGGCCCCAGTTCCATGGCCGCCCCGGCGCCGCGCGCCCACCAATGGGCCGGCTCCACGCCGTTGGAGAAATAGATGATGCCGAGCCGCCGCGGCGGCGTGGCGGCCTTCATCGCCCCCGCCGCGATCCGGCCATACAGCGGCATCGATTCCAGCCACGGCAGCGCGAGCGCGACGCCCACCCCGCGCAAAAAATGCCGCCGCGACATGGGAGGCTGGCCGGGGTATGCGTTCATGGGGTGGATGGAGCCGGCCCCGGTGAGGCCGGTCCAGGGTGCGAAGTGAAGGCAGTGTGCACATTTTCGCCGCCTTGTCGGTGGCGAAACTGCCGGCTGGTGACAATTTTCACGGCGAGGTCGGCAAACGTGGCCTCGGCCCCGGCCCGGACCAGCTCGTCGACGAGGGCCCGGTCGGAAGCGAGCACCGTGCGCCCGAGCGCGTAGCCGAGCATTTTTTTCGCGAGCGTCTTCCGGATCTGCCCATCCTTGCCCTGCAGGTAGCCGAGCAGGCCCTCCACGCCGGAGATCGTGGACTTGTTGGCGAACTCACCCCGCACGTCCACCTGACCGCCGTCGTCATACGCCGTGCGAACGCGACCGACCGCATCAAAGCCCTCGAGCGGGAAACCCAGCGGATCGATGCGCAGGTGGCAGTTGGCGCAGGTCGCGTTGCGCTTGTGCTCGTCCAGCCGCGCGCGCAGCGACAGTCCGCCGAAAGCCTTCGGATCTGAGGGCAGCGTCCCGGCGTCCGGCGGCGGTGGCGGCGTCGGCGTGCCGAGGATGCGGCGCAGGATCCAGTCACCGCGCTTGACCGGGCTCGTGCGCAGTGGCGCCGAGGTCGTGGTCAGCACTGCGCCCAGCCGCAGCACGCCGCCGCGGTTGTACGCGGGCGCGCGCTCGACCTGCTCGACGGCGGCCGCCGATTGCACCCCCGCATCGATGCCATAGAACCGGGCCAGCGGCCGGTTGAGGAAGGTGTAGTCGGCATGGAGCATCTCCCTGACCGGTCGGTCGCGCCGGACGATGTGCTCGAACGTGGACACCGCCTCGTCGTACATCGCCGCCTTCACCTCGTCGGTGAACTCGGGGAACCGGCTGGTGTCGACGCCGCGAAATTCGTCGAAGCGGTAGAAGCCCAACCATTGGCCGAAAAACTCCGTCGCGAGGCGCCGGGCCTTGTGGTCCGCGGTCATGCGCCGGACCTGGATCGCGAGCTGCGCCGGATCCTGCAGCTCCCCGGCCGCGGCGGCGCGGCGCAACTCGTCATCCGGGATCGAGGACCAGAGGAAGAAACTCAGCCGGCCCGCCATTTCCCAATCGTTCAGCGGCCGTTCGGCCGGCCCGGTCACCGGCTCCAGCCGGTAAAGGAAGGCGGGCGCGACGAGGATGCGGGCCAGCACCGCCTTGATGGCCTCATCGTGCTCCAACGCGTGCGTCAGGCGGCACCGCTGGTAGAAAGCCTTCAGTCTCGTCTGCTCGTCCGCCGTCAGGGGCCGGCGCCAGGCGCGGCTGGCAAAGTCCAGCACGTCGTCCATGTGGCCGGGCCGGGCCGCCGCCTGGGCCTGCGTCACCTCGGCATGGTGCTGCCGCAAGGCCGCCACATACGGCCGGGCCTCGGCGGGCAGCGCGGCCACGTCGGCGTCGGTCAGGTTCTCGATGCGCGGGCTCTTCAGCTTCAACCCGTAGTGGTCCGCCAGCATGCCGAGGTAGGCCGTGTGGTAGGGCCACGAGCCGAACAGGTCGTGCCAGGCCTGGTTGAGGCGCTCGCGGTCGGCCCCGTCCACGAGGTTGGCGGTGAAGAACGCATCGTGGCGCTGGTATTTCACCTTCAGCACGAAGGCGTCGTGCTCCGCCCCGTTGTAGGTGTTGTCGAACGGCCGGGGCACCGGATCGCGGTCGGCCGGGTTCGCCTCGCCGTGCGAGTTCGGCGGGAGGAGCGCGGCATATTCCGCCAGACCCGCGCGGAAGGTCCGATAGCCCGGGCTGGCCGGGTCGCCCACCAGGATGCGGTGGCGCTTGTCGCGCGCGCCCGGCGGCAGCACGTCGGACAACAGCACCCGGATCACGGCGTTGCGGTCGCGGCCGGTCTCCATGTCGGCCTCGAAGAAATACACCGTGTCCGCGAGGGCCCGGTCCACCAGTCCCGCGGCGAGCGCGGGGCCGGCCAGCCGGAACGCCAGCGGTCCCGTCGCGGCAAAATCGTCGGGCCCGACCGGCGTGCCGTCGGGACTCTCCCCGAACCGGAAGGCCGCCGCCTGGTCGGGCGGCAGCACGGAGCGCAGCGGGAGGGTGGCGAGGATCGGACCGGACACCGCCTTCTGCCTCGCCTCGACCACCACGCTGGCGCCGACGAGGAACTTGTCCTCCGGCGGCGCCACCTCGCGGATGATGATGCGCGGGTTGCGCCAGATCACGACCGGCTGCACCCCCGGCTGCGGATTGACGTCGTCGAAGGACAGGTGCAGTTCCCAGGGGCCGGGCAGGGTCGGGACAAAGAGCACCGGCTTCACCCCGGCCGGGGCGGGCGGAAAATTGGGCGCGCCCAACCGGTATTGGTAGCGATGCCGTGGCTCCGCCTGCAGCGACACGTCGTCGAACTCGATCGGGCTTTCGTCGCCCTGGCCACCGGCGGCGAGATCGCCCCGCGCGAAGAACCAGCTCGGCCAGGTGGTCAGCCGCCGGTAGAGCTCATCGCAACCCGACCTGGCCCGTGCAACCGAGGCCGCGGGGTCGGCGGTCGGCGGCGGCAGCGCCTGCCAGCGCGCGACGGTCTCGCGGGTCGGAAAGCCCGGATCGGGCCGGTTGACGACCGACCAGATGTGCCCGGCAAACCGGCTGGTGATGCCCTCCCGGGCGGCCAGCCCCGCCAGCGTGGCGTGCGGGTCGCCCAGGGCGGCGCGATGCCGGTAATACCAGCCCACGAAAAACGCCTTCCCGTAGCGCTCGAGCCCGAACGGCCGGCCGCCCTCGCCCGACGCCACGCGAAAGCCCTTCGCGGCGTAAAGCTCATTGAGGCGGTTGAGCGCGGACAGTTCCACGCCGGTCCGGCCGGCATCGGTGTAGAACTGCAGCGGCCCGGCCCCGATCACGGCATGGTCGGCGACCGCCTTGGCGGATTCGAGGAACCGCTCGACTGTGGCGTCCTGCACGAACTGCACGTCGCCGAAATTGGTGAACCCCTCGCCGCCCACCGAGTCGCTCGACGCGTCGGGGCCGACGGCGAGCTCGACCCCGGTCAGGTCACGCACCGCGTAGGCGTATTCGCCGCTGGTCAGCCGGCGCACGGTCACGCGGCCCGGCTCGCCGGCGTGGAGGGTCTCGTAGGTCTGCAACGCCGTGCGCACCCAGGCCACGGCGGCCGCCCGCTCCACGTCGCTGGGTAACTTCTCCGCGTCGTCCGCCGGCATGTCACCCGTCTCGATCATCTCGGCCACGTTCGCCCAATCGTCCGCATCGGCACTGATCGAGGCGGCTGCGACGAGCCGTTCAAGGCTGATGTCGCCCTTGGGCTTGGTGGTGCCGTGGCACTCGAAGCAGTAGGTGCGGAAGAACTCCACGGGCGGCGCCTCGGCCGGCGCCGGCTGGGCGACCAACACCGCGGCCAGACCGAACGCACCGGCCAGACACAACCCAAGGGGTGATGGGGTGGATGCTCGAAGCACCACGCAAAGATTGTCAGCCGGCGCGACGGCGCAAGTGTTTACCTGCCTGGACTGCAGCGGCGCACGATGAGCGCCGATTCCGGGCGACGGCGGTCACCGACCGCCGCCACCGTTTCAGCTCAACGGCCCGGCTGCACTCAGCCCTTCTGCGCCGTGATCCATCGGTCGATCGCCGCCTCGAGCACGCTCAACGGCACCGACCCGTGGACCAGCACCTCGTCGTGGAAGGCGCGGAGGTCGAACTTCGCGCCGAGTGACTTTTCCGCGCGCGCCCGGAGCGCGCGCAGCTTGAGCTCGCCGATCTTGTAGCTGAGCGCCTGGCCGGGGATGGCGATGTAGCGCTCGACCTCCTGGATGGCGACGACCTCCCCCTGCGGGACGTTGTCGATGAAGTAGGCGATGGACTGCTCGCGCGTCCAGCCCTTGGCGTGAACCCCGGTGTCGATCACCAGTCGGACGGCACGCCAGATCTCGGCGGACAGCCGTCCCACCCACTGCCAGGGATCGTCGTAGAGCCCCATCTCCTGCCCGAGCATCTCGCTGTAGAGCCCCCAGCCCTCGCTGTAGGCCATGCTGCCGCCGAAGCGCCGGAAGTCCGGCAGCCCGGTCTGCTCCAGCGACAGGCTGTTCTCGAAGTGGTGGCCGGGCACGGCCTCGTGCACGAAATAGGCCGTCGTGGTGAAGCGCGTGCGGGTCTCGGGTTTGTA
>JANMTJ010000350.1:0-11879 GCA_031390295.1 Oleiharenicola sp. | reverse complement strand
CACGCCATGAGCCCCAAGCCGCGCGTCATCCACTTTGTCACCGGCGGCGGCTCCGGCGCCACCAAGGTCGCGCTCGACCTCGCCTGCGGACACCTGCAGAGCGGCAACTACGAGCCTCTCCTGGTGATGCGCCGGAAGAAGGCTTTACTCCCCGCCCCGATGCTGGACCAGATTGCCAAGTCCGGGCTGGTCACCGCCTGGGTTTCCGACTGGCCGAAATGGACGACCCGCCGGCAGCTCGCCGCGTTGATCGCGGATTTCAAGCCGCAGATCTTCGCCGCCCACGGTTTCAGCGAACACATCTGGGGCCGGCAGGCCGCCTTTGCGGCCAACGTGCCGGTCGTGCTCCACATCGAGCAAAACTGCGAACGTTACGCCTTCTGGCGCCGCTGGGCCGCCCTGCCCCTTGGCCCGCGCACCAGCGCAACCGTCTGCGTCTCTCAAGGCGTGGCCGATCATATCCAGAAGCTCGGCCTGGTCGGGCCGCGACTGGAAATCATTCATAACGGAGCGACCGCCACGCGTTACTCGGTGGGTGCTCCCGCTTACGCCCAGCGCAGCCAGGACATCATCATGGTCGCACGTTTCGCCCGGCAAAAGGACCAACCGACCCTCATCCGCGCCGCCAAGCGCCTCGTCGACACGGGCTGGACCGGCCGCCTGCTGCTCGGTGGCGATGGCAAAGCCTCGCACCGACGCGCTTGCGAAAAGCTCGTGCACTCCCTCGGCCTGGCTGGTCGGGTCGATTTTCTTGGCCGCGTGGCCGACGCCGCTCCCCTTTACCACCGCTGCCGCGCGGCGGTCCTCTCCACCCACTACGAGGGTCTGCCGCTCGTGCTCATTGACTACATGTCCGCCGGCTGCGCCGCGCTTGGCAGCGAAGCGTCGGGCGTGAGCGACATCATCCAGCCGGGTGTCAATGGCTGGCTTTTCCCGGTTGGCGACGATGCTGCGCTTGCCGAAATCCTGCGCCGGGTACTGGCCGGCGGGCCGGAGATCGAGGCCGTCGTTGCCCGGGGTCAATCGGATGTGCCGGAGCGTTTTTCCCTGAGCCGAATGATCAATCGCTACGAATCGCTGTTCGCGGAATTGCTCAAATCCTCGCAATCGCTTTCCTGATCCCGTGCCCCTTCTCGAAGTCACCGGTTTGCGCACCAGTTTTCACACCCGCAGCGGCGTCTATCGCGCCGTGGACGGAGTCAGCTTCAATCTGGAGAAGGGCGAGATCCTCGGCATCGTGGGTGAATCGGGCTCGGGCAAATCGGTCACCTGCTACTCGCTCCTCGGGCTCGTGCCGCAACCGCCCGGCCGGATTGAGGGCGGCATGGCGATGTTCGACGGGGTCGACCTGCTCCACTGCGCGCCCGGGCAACTCCGCTCCATCCGGGGCAAGCGCATCGCGATGATCTTTCAGGATCCGATGACCTCGCTGAATCCCTACCTGCGGATTTCCGAGCAACTCATCGAGCCCTTGCTCATCCACGAAGGGCTTTCCCGGAGCGACGCCCAGGCCCGGGCCCTCGCCATGCTGGAGTCGGTGGGCATTGCCGACGCGGCAAGGCGCATTCATGCCTACCCGCACGAGTTCTCCGGCGGCATGCGCCAGCGCGTCATGATCGCGATGGCCCTGATCACCAGGCCGGACATCCTCATCGCCGACGAGCCGACCACCGCGCTCGATGTCACCGTCCAGGCGCAAATCCTGGAGCTGCTGAAAAAACTCCAACGCGAAACCGGCATGGCGATCCTCTTTGTCACCCATGATCTCGCCGTGGTCTCGGGATTTTGCGACCGCGTGCAGGTGATGTATGCCGGAAGGATCGTCGAGTCGGCCGACACCCGAACCCTGTTTAAAAATCCACAGCATCCCTACACCAAGGCATTGCAACGGTGCATTCCCGCCCTCCAGCCCAAGGGTCGCGAGCTCTACGCCATCCCAGGCATGCCGCCCGACCTGTCCAAGCCCATCAACGAAGCGGAGCTGCTGGCCCGTTTCACCCTGCCCGCCGGGGAAACTACGCTGGTGCCGTCCGCCGTAGCGCCCAAGGACGGCGCGGAGATGATCCGCGTGCAGGAACTCAGGACACACTTCCCGCTCGAATCCGGCTTCGTGTTCAAGACGCAGACCGGCACGGTCAAGGCGGTGGACGGGGTCAGCTTCGAAGTGCGGCAGGGCGAGGTGCTCGGCCTGGTCGGCGAATCCGGCAGCGGCAAGTCCACCCTCGCCCGCACCATCATGCAGCTGGTTCCGTCCACCTCCGGCACGGTGATCCTCGGAGGCAAGAATCTCACGCAGGGTTCGGTCGATGAATTGAAGGTCGCCCGGCGCGACCTCCAGATGGTGTTCCAGGACCCGTTCGCCTCGCTCAATCCGCGCCTGACCGTCTTCGCCACGCTGGCCGAGCCGCTGCTCGTGCACGGCATTGTGCCACCGGACCAGGTGGCCGCCCGCGTCGCACAACTCATGGAGCAAGTCGGACTCGCCCCGCGTTACGCCGGCAAATACCCGCACGAATTCTCCGGCGGACAGCGCCAACGCATTGCCATCGCCCGGGCTCTGGCCCTCGAACCCAAGGTCATCATCGCCGACGAGCCGGTGTCGGCCCTCGATGTGTCCATCCAGGCGCAGATTCTCAACCTGTTGGCCGGACTCGTCCGCCGGATGAACCTCACCATGATCTTCATCGCCCATGACCTTTCCGTGGTGAAGCACATCTCCGACCGCATCGCTGTCATGTATCAGGGCAAGATCGTCGAGCTCGGCCCCACCCTTGAGATCATGGAGCGGCCGCAGCATCCCTATACCCGGACCCTCATCAGCTCAATTCCGCGGGTCGAGACTTAGCGCAAGTCAGAGGCACCAGAGCATTTCATGCTGACTTCATGGGTGGCTCGGCTACCTGTCTGTGCTCGCATAACCCCCGATGCGACCTGCCCACGCCGGCCAGACATTTTGCGTCAGTCAATCCCGACAACGTAGAGCCAACCCCCAACCAAGGAGTCGTCATGTCCGTCCTCATTGCCCCAGTGCTGCCTCAGGCACTGTTGCTTGCCCAGATTGTTCTGCCCCCGATCATTGTCACCCTCCTGCCCTACGTGGGAGCCGCCGCGCTCGGCGTCGCCATTGCCCAGGTAACTGTTGATAAAATCCCGGCCCATGCCCGCAAAGTCCGCGCAGGGGCTTGGGTTGTCGCAGGTGCCGCGATTGGTACCGCCATAGCCCCGGGAGTCGGTACCGTCGTAGGGGCTGTGGTCGGAGGTATTGTCGCCTGGCTTACCAGTTGAGTCAGTATGGGGCAGGGCTGTCGGTTTTATTATACCGGATGCCCTTCTTCCGGAATAGGTTAAGACAGGGCTGTATCGGGATGAAATTCTTTGAATAAACCCCCGGCGAGCTTCGTCCCAAGGGCAGAACCACAACTTCAACCCTTGGAGGACATCACCATGAACGCCAAAATCACCGCCCTCACTCTCGCCGCCGCCACCGCCTTCGCCTTCACCCCCAAGCCGGCCGTCGCCGGCGACAAAGGCTTGGCCGTGGTCGGCGGCCTTATCGGTGGACTCATCATTGCCTCGGCGATCAATGACCACTACGACTCCACTCCGGTCTATGTCAGCAACCGCTACAATGATGGGTACTGGAACACAGTCTCCGTCAATGTCTGGGTGCCCGGCTACTGGGTGGTCGAGCGCAGCCACCATGGCCGCAGCCACCGCCGGTATGTCGCCGGTCACTACGAATGCCGCAACGACCGGGTCTGGGTCGTGTCCAACCGGTACGACCGTCACGATCGCCGGGACGACCGCCGCGATCGCCGGGAAGACCGGCATGACCGTGACAACGGCCGGGGTTACGGCTATGATCGGCGCGACCGCAATCACCGCTAAGCCCTGATCCACCCCCCATGAACTGCCGCGACAGCGAATCCCTGATTCTGGCCGAACGGGACGGCGTGCTCACCAAAGAGCAGCACGCCGCCCTCTCGGACCATGTCGCCGCCTGCCCGGTCTGCCAGCAGTTCCGCACCAGCCTGAACACGGCGCTTGATTCGCTCCAGGCCGATGTGGCCGCCGTGACCGTGCCGGACGCCGATGAGGCCTGGCGCGACCTGCGGGCGAACCTGCATAAGCCCGCGAAGAAGCGTCCGCTGGCCCCCGTGGTCTGGTTTAGCGCACCGCTCGCCGCCGCCGCGGCCATCGCCGTAGCGTTCCTCGTCACCCGTCCGGCCACGCCGACATCATCGTTTGAATTGGTCATCGCGCCACCGCTACACGATCCTTCGATCATCGCGGGGGCCGACTTCGTGGAGCCCGGCGATCCGAATGCCACCACCCTGGTTTACGTGGACAAGGAGAGCGGCTGGCTTGTCGTCTGGGCGACGGACTCTGCCACCGCCAGCAAGGGGTAAGGCAGTCGTTTCGTTTGGGAACGTCAGCGCTGCGTCACGGCAGCCAGGGAAACTTCCCGGTGTCGGGCTTGCGCTTCTCCCGCTGGGCCGAGCTGAACTCCTTCGCTTCCTCGGTCATGTAGTAGAGCATGGTGGCGTTGCCGGAGAGTTCCTGGATGCCGCTCTGGCCGTCGAGTTCGGCATTGAAGGCCGACTTGAGGCAGCGGATGGCGAGCGGGCTGCGCTGCAGGATCTCGTTCGCCCAAGCAACACCCTCGGCCTCGAGCTGGGCGACGGGCACGACCTTGTTGACGAGCCCCATGTCCAACGCCTCCTGCGCGTTGTACTGGCGGCAGAGAAACCAGATCTCACGGGCCTTGCGCTGGCCGACGAGCCGGGCGAGGTAGCTGGCGCCGAAGCCGCCGTCGAAGCTGCCCATCTTGGGCCCGACCTGGCCGAACACGCCGTTGTCGGCCGCAATGGTGAGGTCGCAGATCACGTGGAGGACGTGTCCGCCGCCGATGGCGTACCCGGCCACCAAGGCGATGACGACCTTGGGCATCGAGCGGATGAGCTTCTGGACATCGAGAATGTTGAGGCGCGGCACGCCGTCGCCGTCGATGTAACCGCCATGGCCACGCACGGACTGGTCGCCGCCGGCACAAAAGGCGTATTTGCCATCCTTGGCCGGACCGGCGCCGGTCAGCAGCACCACCCCGATCTTCTGGTCCTCCCGGGCATCGAGCAGCGCCTCATGCATCTCCACCACGGTCTGGGGGCGGAAGGCATTGCGCTTCTCCGGACGGTTGATGGTAATACGGGCGATGCCTGCGGCCTTGTGGTAGAGGATATCCTCGAACTTACGGGCCGATTTCCATGCGGTTGCCATGTCCCCAAACTGGCGGAAATGCCTTGAGCCGCAACCGTTTTCAGAGAACGCCTGTTTTTACCAAAAAGGGTCAAGCTACTTTAGGACAATTTCTTAAATCTGCTTGGAGTGCGGAGCCGCAGCCCGACAATGGTTCCTTTACGATGAGCACTCACGCGACACCAGCCGGCACAGCCACCAAGGCGGGCCTGACCCTGGGCGCGCTCGGGGTGGTCTTTGGCGACATCGGTACCAGCCCGCTCTATGCCCTGCGCGAATGCCTCAACTATCTGCCACCGGTCGAACGCGCCACCGGCGTGTTGGGTGCGCTGTCGCTGGTGTTCTGGTCCATGACCTGGGTGGTGGTGGGCAAATACCTGTGCTTCGTCACCCGGGCGGACAACCGGGGCGAGGGCGGTATCTTTGCCCTGCTCTCCCTGGGCCATGGGGACCGGGCGGGCAAGACCGCGGGGGGCGTCGGCGCAATGACCCTGCTGATCCTGCTCGGCGCCGCCCTGCTCTACGGCGACGGCATCATCACACCGGCCATCTCCGTGCTCGGTGCGGTGGAGGGTCTCAACACCTTCAACCCCGGCTTCGCCAAATACGTGCCGGTCATCTCCGCCGTGATCCTGGCCGGCCTTTTTGCCGTCCAGTTCAAGGGCACCAAGACCATCGGCCGCGTCTTCGGCCCCGCGATGCTCGTCTGGTTTCTTGTCATCGGCGGACTGGGCGCGTGGCACATCCGGGCTTCGCCCGAGGTCCTTGAGGCGCTCAATCCCCTGATCGGTCTTCGCTTGCTCGCCGATCACCCCGGCCAGGCCGCCGCGCTGCTTGGCGCGGTCGTGCTCGCCATCACCGGGGCCGAGGCCCTTTACGCCGACATGGGTCACTTCGGTCGGAAGCACATCGCTCGCGCGTGGTATTTCTGCGCCTACCCCGCCCTGATCCTCAACTATTTCGGCCAGGGCGCCCGGGTGCTGGCCAATCCGGGCGACCCCACGCACACGTTCTTCGCCCTGGTGCCCGAGGGCCTGCCCCGCCTGCTGCTCACTTTCCTCTCCATCGCCGCCGCCATCATCGCCAGCCAGGCCATGATCACCGGCACCTTCTCCATCACCCGCCAGGCCATCCAGCTCGGCTTCTTCCCGCGCCTGAAGATCAACTACACCAACCCCGACCAGTCCGGTCAGATCTACCTTCCGCTCGTCAACGGCCTGCTCGCCCTCGGTTCGATCTACGTCGTGCTGGCCTTCGGTTCGAGCGAACGCCTCGTCGCCGCCTATGGTATCGCCGTCACCGGCACGATGGTCGTGACGAGCTTCGCCTTCTACTCCGTGCTGCGGAACAGCTGGAAGTGGTCCGGCCTTGCCGCCGGCACCCTGTGCGGGTTGTTCCTGCTCGTGGACATCCCGCTTTTCGGCTCCAACCTCCACAAGTTCGCCGACGGCGGCTGGTTTCCCATCTTCGTCGCCATCGGCATCATCGCCGTGATGCACACCTGGAAGCGGGGCAAGGACGAGATCTTCCGCCGCATCTACGCCAACGAGATCACCGAGGACGAGCTCTGCAACGTCGCCAGCTCGGGACGGATCGTGCGCGTGCGCGGCACCGCCGTGTTCAGGGCCGGGGTGCCCCGGGGCACCCCCCTCGTGCTGCTCCACCATGTGAAGGCCAACAAGGTGCTGCACGAAACCGTCGTGCTGCTGAGCGTGGTCACCGAGGAGGTGCCGTCCGTGCCCGAGGCCGAGCGGTTGGAGGTGCGCGAGATCGGCCATGGTAACGGCGTGTGGCGCGTGATCAGCCGCTACGGTTACATGGAGTCGCCGGATGTGTCCGCGCTCATGGAGCGCGTGCGCGAGTCAGGCGTCCCCGTGAAGCTCCACGAAGCCACCTACTACTTCAACCGCGAGATGATCATCACGGGGGGCGACACGAAAATGGGGAACTGGCAGAAGCGACTCTACTCCCTGCTCAGCCGCAATGCCCGGCCGGTGCGCGATTACTACCGCCTGCCCCCGATGCAGATCATCGAGGTCGGCCTGCCCATCCAGCTCTAGCAGCTTGCGCCCGGGACGCACCGGTGCATCACTGCGGCCATGTCCGCTGATGTCCGCACGCACCGTTTCATCTGCCACTTTCCGGCCGCGCCGGGCCTCCGGCTCGCCCGGCATGTGCGTCCGGTCCGCTTTCCCCACCAGGCCGTGATTTTCGAGGAAGGCAGCCGCTCCGACTGCATCTACCTCGTCTTTTCGGGCCGCGTGGCCCTGACCAAGAAATCCCCGGGTGGTGCAGCCCAGATCATCGCCTACAAGGGACCCGACGATTACTTCGGCGAGCTCGGGGTGCTCGACGGCTCGGTCCGCAGCACCGGGGCCGTCGCCGACGGACCGGTGCAGCTCGGCCGCCTGCCGCAAAAGCCGTTCCTGCAACTGCTCTCCGAATCCTCCTGGCACACCGTGCTCCGGCTCTTCGGCCACGTGAGCGAAAACCTCCGCGCGACCAATGAACGCTACGTCAGCGAGGTCGTGCGCAAGGAGAAGATCACCCTCGTCGGCGAAATGGCGAACTCCATGGTCCACGATTTCCGGGCCCCCTTCTCCACCATCAAGCTCGCCACCGAGCTCATCGCCAAGCGCAACCGTACCCCGCAGGTCCAGGACCTGTGCGCCATGATCCTCCGGCAGGTCGACCGGCTGGGCGGCATGGTCGAGGAAGTGCTCGACTTCGCCCGCGGTGAGACCCGCCTCAAGATCAAGCCGTGCCAGCTCCAGGAGTCCTTGCTGCAATTGCAGGAGAACAACCTTGAGGTGCTCGCCCGCGCCGGCATCAGCCTGCACGTCAAGCCCACCCGCCTCGCGCTGCCGCTCGATGCCGACCGGTTTCAGCGGGTGCTGCAGAACCTCGTCACCAACGCCCGGGAGGCGCTCGCCCGCCAAAAGGGCGGCCGCATCAATGTCGCCACCCGGCGCGAGGGCCGGCACTGCCTCATCACGGTCTCCGACAATGGCCCGGGCATCCCCCGGGATATCCGCGCGACCGTCTTCGAGCCCTTCGTCAGCGTGGGCAAGACCAACGGCACCGGGCTCGGGCTCTCGATCGCCAAGGCCGTCGTCGAGGCGCACCGCGGATGGATCGACTTCACCTCCTCGCGCAAGGGCACCACCTTCACCATCCAGCTTCCGCTGGTCTAGCTGCCTCAGCCACCCGCGAGCCGGGCGAACAGCTGCTTCCGGAAAGCCGCGTCGCGCTTCCGGTCCGTGCGCAACTCCAGCACGCGCACGCCGCTTTTCGGCAGTTTCGCCACAAGCCGGGCCAGCTGGGCGGCGCTCTTCACCGCGACATGCGCCACGCCATAGGTCGCGCAGAGTTTCCGGAAATCAATGTGCTGCGGCGTGGCGAAGAACTCCTCGAAGGGCGGATTGAACTGCGCCACCGGCAGGTGCTCGAAGATGCCACCGCCATTGTTGTTGATGAGCACAATGGTGAGGCTGCCCTTGAATCTCGGCACCGAGAGGAATCCGTTCGTGTCGTGCAGCAGGGCCAGGTCGCCCGTCACGAGCACGGCCGGGGTGCCGCCATGGGCCGCACCGAGGGCGGTCGAGAGTGTGCCGTCGATGCCATTCGCCCCGCGATTGCATTGCAGGCGCTGGCGCCGGTTGCCCGCGGGCCAGAAATACTCGGCGTCTCGCACCGGCATCGAGCTGGCGATGAAACAGGGCGTGCCGGCCGGCAGATCCCGCGCCAGCACTCCGACCCATTGCGGCTCGACCAGTCCCTTCACTTGTCTGAATTCGGCCGTCAGCCGGCGGCTGATGTCCCGGTCCGCCTCAAGCCACTGCCGCGCATAGGCGGACAAGCGCTTCTTCCCGGCAAAGCTGGCGCTCCAGGCGGCCAGCCCGCCGCGCATGAAACTGGAGCGCAGGTGCAGGGCATCAAGGTTGTCGGCCCGGTCGGTCACGATTACCGTCTGCGGGTCGGCCCGTTGCAGCCACTCCCGCAGCACCTTGCTGGTGGGCCAGCCGCCGAGGCAGATCACCTGCACCGGCCTGAGCTGTGCGGCGTGGCTGGCGGACCGAAGGATGGCATCATAGTGCGCCACGACATGACCCGCCTCCGCCGCATGCCGGCGCAACGGGGACAGGGCATCAGCCAGCACCGGCCAGCCGAGGGCCTGTGAAATTCGCCCGACATTCTGCACAAACGCGTGTGACACCGCCGGGTCGCCCGGACCGGCAATGATCACGCCCCGCGATTCCGCGGTGGTCTTCGGCCAGATCGGTCCGCCCAGGGCGATTTCCACGGTATCCGCCCCCGGCCAGAAATCGTCCGCGGCCGGGAAGAAACCCTCGAAAGCCTCGGGCTTGATGCCCGGGGGCAGTGCCTGCTCCAGCGGCGCGAGCGGATCGCGGAACGGACAGTTAAGATGCACGGGCCCTGCGGCCGGCTTCAAGGTGCGCTCCACGGCATGAGCCACGGTCTGCCGGAGATAGCGGAGCATCGGCATGGTCGCCTCCGGCACCGCACACTCGTGCTGGTGGTTGACGTGGCTGCCGTAGATTTTCACCTGGTCGATGGTCTGGCCCGAGTGGCAGTCGCGCAGTTCCGGCGGCCGGTCCGCGGTCAGCACGAGCAGTGGCACCGCGGATTCCCGGGCCTCGATGATGGCGGAGAGGAAATTGGCCGTCGCCGTCCCTGACGTGCAGACCAGCGCCACCGGACGGCCGCGCTGCTTGGCCAGGCCCAGCGCATAGAAGGCCGCGGAGCGCTCGTCCAGGACCGGAATCGCCTCGATTTGCGGATGCCGGGCGAGGGCCACCGTGAGCGGCGCGGACCGCGAACCGGGCGAGATGACGGCCCGGCGTATTCCGCGTTGCACCAACGTCTCGACCAGCACGCTGCACCAGAGCGCGTTCGCATTGCGGAAATCCAGGGCAGGCTGTGGTGCGGTGGTCATGAGTCGGTCAGGGCCTCGATGAGAGCTTTGAACTTCAATTCCGTTTCGGCAAACTCCTTGTCCGGCTCCGAACCGGCCACAATGCCGGCGCCCGCGTAGGCGGTCGCCGTGCGGCCATCGATCAGCGCCGAGCGGATGCCGACGAAAAACTCCCCGCCGCCGCGGTGATCCACCCACCCCTGCGGACCGGCGTAGAGACCGCGCGGGAACGATTCCAGTTTCGCCATGGCCGCCAATGCCGGGGCCTGCGGAGTTCCGCCGACCGCCGGGGTCGGATGCAACCGGCCCACCAGATCAAGAATGTGCACCCCGGCCGGCAGGTTCGCGCTGATCGGAGTGTGCAAATGGTGGACGTTGGCCAGGCCGAGCAGGCGCGGGTGCGCGGCGTGCTCCAACTTGAGGTCCAGTCCGGCCAGCCGGCCGACGATGGAATCGAACACGAGACGGTGCTCGCGCAGGTCCTTTTCGCTGTGGAGCAGGCCTTGGGCAAAGGCGGCATCCTCGCTGGCCGATTCTCCGCGTGGGGCCGAGCCGGCCAGGGCCGTGGTATGCATGCGGCCGCCGGCCACCCGCACCAAACGCTCGGGCGAGGCGCCGATGAAGCTCTGGCCGCGGCCGCTCGCGATGGAAAACGAATAGCAGTCGGGATAACGCTGTCGCAGATGGTTCAACACGCCCATCGGGTGAAACTCCTCGGCCGTCGTGTACTTCAGGGCCCGCGCCAGCACGACCTTCTCGTAGTCGCCGCGCCCGATTTCGATCAGGGCCTGCGCCACGGCGCGCTGGTATGAACCTGTGCCACCAATCTCCTCGGCCATTTGGGGGGCTGACGGCCGGTCCTTGCGACGAGCCCGGCTGTAGTCAAAGGCCCCGAACTTGGCGTGCGCCTTCCAGACCTTGGCGGTCATCACGTCCACCGGGGCATCCGGCGTGACGAGCAGGTTGGCCACGGCCACGGTGCCGTCGCCCATGCGGGCCACCTGCCAGCGTGGCACGAAGAGCTTGAGCGCGGGGAACGGCGCGCCGGAGGCGGACTCGTCCCCGAACCCGGCGGCGAAAAAGAAATGCGGCCCGGCAAAGGCCTCGGTCACCGGCCCGACCGCGATGGTGTCGGCCAGGGTTTGGGCAATGAACGATTTCGCCGCCGCGAAACGCCCGGGGCCGCTGGTGGTGAACTCCAGGGCGGACTCGGCCCCGGCCACGCTGAAACCGGCCGACGGACGCACGGAAACCACCTCCGGGCGCCCGCCCGGCCACCTCTCAGCCGCCAGCTCTAACCGCTGGGGTCGATCGCCGGCCCCTCGTCAGTCTGAGCGGAGCTGGGCCGGCCGTCGGGGTCGATCGATGACCCCTCGTCGCTCGTTGCCCAGAAGATGGTGACGTTCTCGGCCTGCGCCCACAGCCACCCCACCAGCCGCGACCACGGATCGGCCGGCTCGCCGCTCGGCGGGTGGATGGCCAACAGGTGCTGGCTGGTCTCGACCAGGGCTTCGAGCTCGGGGGCTCCCGCCAGCACGCCGAGGGAGAGAGTGCCGTCCTCCCACACCAGGCAGGTGAAGTCCGCCTCCCGGTCGAGCGCGGTGAGCGGGTGGTGCCAGGTGCCGGGGTGGTAGGTGATGGCGACGTCGCCGGGCGCGAGGAACGCCACCACCCGGTCCGGATCGGG
>JANMTJ010000320.1:0-2230 GCA_031390295.1 Oleiharenicola sp. | reverse complement strand
CTACAACGGCGGAGTGCCCATCTCCTGGTGGAGCTTCCCGGAGGCCACCGCCTACTACATTCGCGCGGTTGACTTGACCGACGACAGCTACAATTCGGATCCGTCGAAGCGCTTTCCGGGAAACAACTGCGGGAACGTGGCGCACTACCTTTGCACCACGGCCTACTCGACCAGCTTCTCGATGCCCGCGATTCCTGGGCATAGCTACTGGTTCTGGATTCACGCCGCCCCTCCCGGGTGGCGTTTTTTGTGTCTCTTCGGGTCGCTTTGTGGCAATTCCTGCCCCGTGCATCTGGTCTTCCTCCACGGTCCCGCCGCCGCCGGCAAATACACGGTCGCGAAGGAGCTTGCCACCCTAACGGGCTTTGAACTTTACCACAACCACCTGGTCGTCGACGAGGTGCTCAAGTCGCACGCCTTCGGCACGCCGGGCTTCGTGGCGGAGCGGGACCGACGCTGGCGGGAATTCTTTGCGCAGTTCCCCGGCCCGGGCCGGGCAAACATCATCTTCACCTTCAATCCCGAGAACACCGTTCCGCAGGCCTTCATTGACTGGCTGTTCACGGAGCCATTGCGGCGCGGCGTACGGCTGCACTCGGTCGAGATCACCGCCAGCGAGGCGGTGATCGAGCAACGGCTCGGCTCCGACCAACGCCGGCAGTTCAGCAAACTCACCGACCTGGCCCTCTACCGGCGGCTGCGGGACAACGGCACCTTCGCCACGCCGGTCATTCCGCGCACCGACTTGCGGATCGACACCGGGAAATCCTCCCCCACCGACTCCGTCGCACTCATCGCCCGGCATTTCAATCTGGGTTAACCGCGAAGGCACCAAGAGGCCTTTGCCACGGATTACACTGATTGCACGGATTGGCTCGGTCTCCTCATCTGTGAGATCCGTGCTATCCGTGGCTAAAAGTGCGTGGTTTTCTTTTTGTGTCTTTTCGTGACTTTTTGTGGCAATTCCTTCGCCATGCTGCCCGATTTCGCCTCCAGCCTGCGCACCATGGCCGAAGTCATCGTGCGCGTCGGCGTGAATCTGCAACCCGGGCAGCCCCTGTTGATCACGGAGCCCTATGAGCTGCAGGGCATCCATCCCGAGGCGGCACCATTGGCTGCCGCCGTCCGGACTGCGGCCGGGGCCAGCGACGTCACCCTCATCACATCGGACCCGGCCCGGTTGCGCACGCTGGCCGAGACAGACGATATCCGGGGCTATGAATCCTTGGTCTCAGTTCACACCCGGCGGTTGCAGCGGCATCTCTCCACTGGCGGCGCCTTTCTCTTTCTGCTCGGCAGCGAGCCCCGATTGATGTCCGGCCTGCCGGCGGAACGCCTCAACCGTTTCAACCGGTGCAAATGGCGGCATCTTGGACCCCTGATCCAGCGTCTCGTCCGCGGCGCCAGTCAATGGACCCTTGCCCCGGCCCCGTCGTCAGTCTGGGCCGACGCCGCGTACGCCGACCTGCCGGCGGCGGAGCGCCTGCCCGCCCTGTGGCGGACGGTATTCGCCTCTGTCCGTGTAGGGCCGGCGCTTGACGCCGTGCCGTTAACCGACCGAGGCATGCCGACGAGCGGCAGCCCTACAATCGACCCCATCGCCGCCTGGCAGACTCACCTAGCTGAACTTGCCCGTCGCCGCGACGAGCTCAACGCCGCCCGCCACCGGAACATCCGCTACGTTGGTCCGGGCACCGATCTCACCCTCGCCCTGCCCCGTTCGCACCGCTGGTGCACCGCCCAGCTCACAACCAAGGCGGGCATTCCCTTTGTGGCCAACCTGCCCACCGAGGAGATCTTCACCGCGCCCCACAAGAATTCCGCCCATGGCCGGGTGCGGGTCGCGCGGCCGGTCCTGCACGGCGGTGGCCTCATCGAGGGAATCGAACTGGAGTTTCAGGATGGGTGCGTCGTCCAGGCCCGCGCCTCCACCGGTCAGGACCTTCTGCAACACTTGCTCGCCTCCGACCAGGGAGCCTCCCGCATCGGCGAGGTGGCCGTGTTGACGGAGCCGAGCGCCCTCGCCGAGTCCCAACGGCTATTCCAGCACACCCTGTTGGATGAGAACTCCTCCCCCCACATCGCACTGGGTGATGCCTACCGTTTCTGCAGCCGGGCCCTCCTGCCTCTCGCGCTCAACTCGAGTCAGATCCATCTCGATCTGCCGCTGGACGCCGAAGTCGAACTCCTTTAGCCACGGATTGCACGGATGGGCACAGATACCCCCAAA
>JANMTJ010000294.1:0-2400 GCA_031390295.1 Oleiharenicola sp. | reverse complement strand
ACCTACATCGAAACCACCAGCATAGTCGGAGAGGTAGCGGACGAGCTTGAGGCGCTGGGACTCGCCGCCGGAGAGGGTGTTGAGCGGCTGCCCGAGCGGCAGGTAGCCGAGGCCGACGGCATCGAGCGAGGCGAACCGGCTGCGGATGGCCGCAAGTGAGGAGGAAAAATCCCGGGACGAGGTCGTCCCGGTTCCATTGGTAGAGCCGGAGTCCCGTTGCGGCGTGCTCGCCGCCCGGGATGCGCCCGCAGAACTCGCGCGCCATTCGTCGCGATTCTGCGGCGCAAAGAACCCGATCGCCTCGGCGACCGTGGTGCGCAGGAGGTCGTCGACCGATTTGCCGTTCCACTGGATGGCCAGCACCTCGGGCTTGAAGCGCCGGCCCTCACAGATCGGACAGGGCACGAAGACGTCGGAGAGAAACTGCATCTCGACGCGCTCACTGCCGAGGCCCTGGCAGTGGTCGCAGCGACCTTCGCCGCTGTTGAAGGAAAAACTGGAGGCGTTGAACCCGGCTTCCTGCGCGGCGGGGGTCATCGCGTAGAGCTCGCGGATGAAGTCCCAGGCCTCGCAGTAAAGCGCGGCGTTGGAGCGGGGCGTGCGGCTGAGCGGAGACTGATCCACGAGGACGATCTCGGGGAAGACGATGTCGCTCAGGACGGACTCGATCACGGCCGGGTCCTCGGTCATCTGGCTGCGCTGGGTGAGCAGGCCCTGGTGAATGACGTTGTCGAGCAGGGTGGACTTGCCCGAACCGGAAACGCCGGACAGGCAGACCAGACGCTGCAACGGCAGCCGGAAGCTCAGGTTCCGGATGTTGTGCTTGGAGGCGTTGGTGAACTTCAGCCAGCGGTCCGGGGCGGGACGCCGCTTGGCCGGTGCATCGATGCGCTGCCGGCCCGAGAAATACGCGCCGGTGATGCTGGACGCGGCATGAAGCATGCCGCCGACCGTGCCCTGGAAGACGATCTCGCCGCCGCGGGCGCCGGGCTCGGGGCCGACCTCGACGACATGGTCGGCCGCGCGGATCATGGCCTCGTCATGCTCGACGACGACGACCGTGTTGCCGGTGTCGGTGAGCGTGCGGATGATGCCCAGCAGGCGGTCGATGTCGCGCGGGTGCAGGCCGACCGACGGTTCGTCGAGGACGAAGAGGGTGTCGACCAACGAGGTGCCGAGGCAGGAGGTGAGGTTGACGCGCTGGACCTCGCCGCCGGAGAGCGTGCGCGAGGTGCGGTCGAGCGTCAGATAGCCGAGCCCGACCTGCGCGAGGTAGCGGAGGCGCGTGACGATGGAATCGTGGGCCAGATCGCGCTGGTGGAGCGCGGAATTGTCGCGGGGTGATCCCGCGGTCGCGGGACCGCCTCCCTTGGACTGAACCAAGCTCAGAAGCTGGCCGACGGGGAGTTGGTAGAGTTGGGGGAGGGTCTGGCCCTGCCACTGCCAGCACAGGGCCTCGGGCTGGAGGCGGGCGCCGTCGCAGTCGGGACACACGTTGTAGGCCCGGTAGCGCGAGAGGAAGACCCGCACATGCATCTTGTAGGTCGTCTTCTCGAGGTAGCGAAAGAAGCCCTTCAGTCCGTACCAGTATTTCGGCCAGGCCTTGTCCTCGCCGTCGTAGCCCGGCGAGCCGTCAATGATGAAGGTTTTCTGCCCGGCGGTGAGCTGCGCGAACGGGACCTTGGTCGGGATGCCGAGTTTCTTCGTGAACTGCAGGAGGTCCTTCTTCGACTCGCCATAGATCTCGCCTTCCCACGGCCGGACGGCGCCGTCCTCGATGGAGAGCGAGTGGTCGGGAATGGCGAGGCGGTAGTCGATGTCGATGGTGCGGCCGAATCCCCGGCACTTCGGGCAGGCGCCGAGCGGGGAATTGAAGGAAAACATCCCGGGCGTCGCGGGGCGGAAGGTGCGGCCGGTTTTCGGCGAATGCAGCCCGCGGGAATAGTGGCCGGCGGCCGCGAAGTGATCGGCGGTAAACAGGTGGACCTCACCTTTGCCGAAATGCAGCGCGGACTCGGTGGCCTCGAGAAAGCGGGACTTGTTGTCCACCGCGATGCGCAGGCGGTCTTGGATGACGTAAAGGAACGTCGAACTCTCAACGCCCAACTTTGAACGCTCAAGTTTCGAGCCCGAGGACAAAACTCCGTGCAGGTCGTCAATTTTGGCGAGATTGAGGGATGGGTCCTTGGCAGTTGAGCGTTCAGCGTTGGTCGTTGAGCGTTGTGCCGTGGGAACCAGCACCCGGGTATAGCCCTGACCCTTGATGCTGGTCAGGATTTCCGCCCATTTGAGGTTCTCGGGCTTGGCGATGCGGAAGCAGAGCAGGAGTGTCGCCGCAGGCTGGGCGGCGAGGGTCTTCGCCCAGATGGTGGCGGGGGTGTCGTCCTCGACCTTCTCGCC
>JANMTJ010000278.1:0-4980 GCA_031390295.1 Oleiharenicola sp. | reverse complement strand
CCAGACGGAATGGCCTCCCCGTTCGGCCTGGAATTCCTGCACATAGCCCGACCGGTTCTTTCCCATGGCCTCCCGGGCGCGCACATCCATCTCCTTCCGGGTCTCGATATGGAATTTATCCCAGAGATCCGTGCCCGGCTCGGCCATGCGATCGTGGAACAGCTTCCGGGCGAAAGCCGACGGGTGCAGCTTGAATTTCCAGGCCCAGTCCCCCGGCTTCAATTCCACCTCCGCCTCCCACAGCAGCCCGTCCGCATGCTCGATCAGGGCGGTCATCTCCTTGACGCGCTGCGCCGACTGCCGCTCCAGGCGTTGCCGGGTCCGTTGATGCAACACCCAACCGAGAAGACCGACCACGAGCCCAACGCCCAAGACCAGCCCGACGTCGACGGACCCGAAAGTGTGCCCTGTTGCCTGCCCGGCTGCGAATGCCTCCGGCCCCGTGACCAGCGTCAGCCCGGCGGCCGGAACGGCGCGTGCGATCCGGCCCTGTCCGTTGCGGGTAAATATGCTTTCCATGACGGTGCCACCAGCCGGTCCCGCGAGACGGGGCTGCTGCCGGCTAATGGCCCACAACCTAAACGATAATCACGCGTTGCCGAGCAAAGATTGCAAATTCCCCGGCCGCAAACTCATCATCCGCCAATGTCCCAACCCGCGGTCCTGCTCCTCAATCTCGGCTCCCCTGACTCCCCCGCGGTGCCCGACGTCAAACGCTACCTGCATGAATTCCTCGGGGACGAGCGCGTGATCGACAAGCCTGGCAATGCGTTGCTCCGCGGTCTCCTGGTGCACGGCATCATCATCCCCTTCCGCGCCAAGAAATCCGCCCACGCCTACTCCACCGTCTGGACCGAACAGGGCTCGCCCCTCGTCGTCACGAGCAAGAACACTCGGGCCAAGCTCCAGGCCCGCACTCCTCTGCCGGTCGAGCTGGCGATGAATTACGGCAACCCTTCCATCCCGGATGTCCTGCGCCGCCTCGTGACCAGCGGGGTCGACCGCGTGCTGCTTTTTCCCCAATACCCGCACTACGCCATGTCGAGCTGGGAAACGGTCGTCGCCAAGGTCCACCGCGAGGCCGCGAAGCTGGCCCCGGACATGAAGATTGAGTGCGTGCAGCCTTACTACCGCGACGCCGATTACATTGATGCCCTGGTCACCAGCGCCCGCCCCTATCTCGACCGCCCGTACGACCACCTGTTGTTCAGCTACCATGGCATCCCGGTCCGGCACCTGACCAAGGCCGACAGTTCGCACGCCCACTGTCAGGTGGTGGCTGATTGCTGCAACACCTGCAGTCCCACCCAGGCCACCTGCTACAAGGCCCAAGTGACCCGCACGACCCAGCTCTTCGCCGAAAAGGCCGGGCTGGATCCGAAAAAATGGTCCATCTCCTTCCAATCGCGCATCGCGGGCGAGCCCTGGATCTCGCCCTACACCGATCACCTCTTCGACGAACTCCCCCGGCAGGGCAAGAAACGCCTGCATGTCATCACCCCGGCCTTTGTCACCGACTGCCTGGAGACGCTTGAGGAAATCCGGATCGCCGGCGCCGAACAGTACAAGGAGGCCGGGGGCGAGGAGTTCACCCACATCCCCTGCCTCAATGACCAGCCTGTCTGGATTGATTTCCTGGAGAATCGCGTGAGGCAATGGCAGCTGACCGGCGCGCTTTCCGTCTGAGCGCCCTTCGTAAAAGCGCTTGAAAAATCGCCCGCGCCACGGTCCTTCCCTGATCTGGGCTCGCTGAGGGGCTGGTTCCGCACAAAATATTTGCCGTTGTGAGCCCCACTTCCAACCAGCAGACCAGCCTCGTCCCCGCGACTGGTGCCGTTCTGGTGCTCGGGCCCGACGGACGTGTCCAGTTGGCGAGTGTCGCCGCCTGCGCGGTGTGGCAGGCCGGGGCCGCCGAACTGATTGGCGATTATTTCCCCAATCTCTTCACCTTCGAGGTCACCTCGCGCGAGTCCGGCTGGGTGCAATCGCAATGGGAGGTGCTGGTCGCCGCGACCCGCGATCGCCCCGTCACCCTCCGGTTGCAGCCCAAGGAGGCGGCGGAATTCGATGTAATGGTCCGCCTCGAGTCATCCGGCGGCGAGCCCGCCCAATACCTCGCCTTCATCAGTCCGCCGGTTGTCCCGGGACCCGCGGCGCCCACCGCCCCCGTGGCGGTGGTGGACAACTTTCTCCATCAGCTCCATGAGCGCAGCCCGCTCGGCTTCTTCGACCTGAATTTCCTGAAGAACGAGATGTATTATTCCCCGACCTGGAAGCGCCAGCTGGGTTATGCCGACGCCGCGCTGCCCAACACCTACGAGACCTGGCTGAAGCTGATTCATCCCGATGATTCCGGCGCCGCCCCCGACCGCGCGGGCCGGGCGGGCGGCACCGGCGTGCGACCCTTCTCCCATGAGTTCCGGATGAGGCACGCGCAGGGCCACTACCTCTGGCTCCAGTGCGTTGGCCTCCAGCACTACGGCCCCAACGGCGCCCTGCAGCGGGTGAGCGGCGCGCACCTCGATGTGAGTGACCGCAAGGAATTCGAGGAGGCGGCCCTGCGCGCCGACGAGCGGATCCAGCAGCTCGGCGACCGCGGCCGTGTCGCCCTGTTCGATCTCGATTTCGCCGCCGGCCTCTACTGGCTCTCGCCCGGTTTCAAATCGCTGCTCGGTTTCGCCGATGGCGAACTGCCCAACACCCTCGAGTCCCTCCTGCGCAGCCTGCCGATGGACGAGACCACCGGGGGGGTGCAGGCCTACTTCCTCGCCCAGCACCCCAGCCAGGTTGCTTACTTCGACACCCTGCGCCTGCGGCACCGGGAGGACCGCGAGGTGCTGGCCTACGCCGGCATCGTGCGCCAGATCTCGCGCCGGAAGGAACTGCAGCGCATCATCGGCTTCGCCGTGCCGCTGCCGGAGAGCACGACCGCCACCGAGTCGGGCCTCGGCTTCTCCACCGCCCATCTCTCGATCCTGCTCAACGAACTGCAGGAAGGCGTGCTGCTGACCGACGCCGCCGGCAAGATCATCCACCTCAACGCCCGGGCGGAGCGGTTGCTGGAGCGCACCCTCGCCCAATGCCTCGGGCAGGACGCCGGCGAGGTCTTTCGCCTCGTCCATTTGCAGAACGGGCAGCCGGGCGAGAACCCGGTGGCCAAGGTGCTCGGTGCCGTCGACGAGCCCCTCACGCTCAACAGCGAGTTCGCCCTCGATACCGGCGCCGCCACGGCCCAGCCCGTCGCCTACAGCGCCCGCGCCGTGCTGGACGTTTCCAGCCGGCTGGCCGGTGCCGTCGTCGTGTTCCGTCATCCGGGTGAGATGAGCCTCACACCGGAGGAGTTGGTCCGGGCCAACCGCTTCGAGTCGCTCGGCCAGCTCGCCGGCGGCATCGCGCACGATTTCAACAATCTCCTCACGACCATCCTCGGCGGCGTCTCCCTGGCCAAGGAGATCCGTGACTATTCGGGCCTGGAGAACAGCGAACGCGCCTGCCTCGCCGCCAAGTCCCTCAGCAAGCAGCTGCTCACCTTCGCCAAGGGCGGCAGCGCCGTCCGCCAGGTCGTGAAGCCCGCCGATATCCTGGCCGACACCATCCGCCTCGCCTCCGCCGGCTCCACCGTGAAGGTCGAGGTGTCGGTCGCGCCCGACACCGGCACCATCTGCGTGGACCGCGCCCAGATCCTGCAGGTGTTCCAGAACCTGGTCATCAATTCCATCCAGGCCATGACCACCGGCTCGGGCCAGGTCTGGATCACCGCCGCCAACGTTCAGCTCGCCCCCGGCGAGGTCGCCTCGCTCGTCGCCGGCACCTACGTCTCCATCGAGGTGCGGGACAACGGCGGCGGCATCAAGCCCGAGCACCTGGAGCGGATCTTCGACCCGTTCTTCACCACCAAGAAGACCGGCACCGGCCTCGGCCTCGCCACCGTGCTCTCGATCGTCAAGCGCCACGGCGGCCAGATGGCGTCGACTCCGAGCTTGGCGTCGGCACGGCCATCACGGTCTTCCTGCCCGTGGCGGACCAGCCCGAGGAGGTCGAGGCCCGTCGCGCCCCCTCCTTCAACTACGCCCAGCGGACCGGCAGCATCCTGTTCATGGATGACGACCCAAACATCTGCCTGCTCACGGGCGGCATGCTCGAGAGCCTCGGCTACAAGTACGACCTCGTCAAAAACGGCGAGGAGGCGGTCCAGTTCTACAAGCGCTACCTCAACATCGGCCGGCCCTACGACCTGGTCATCGTGGACCTCACGATCATCGGCGGCATGGGCGGCGAGCAGTGCTTCCGGCAGTTGCGCGACCTGCACCCCGAGGTCCGGGCCATCATCGCCAGCGGCTACGACAACGACGACATGGCGCGACAGTACCTCGACCTCGGCTTCTGCGGCTTCCTCACCAAGCCGTATCGTGTCGGCGACCTCGGCCGCATCATCAAGAAAGTCCTCGGGAGCTGAACTGGTAAGGCGCGACCGCTGGGCGCGCCGTGGCTCGGAGCACGGGGATGCCGGCTCATACCGCCCCCACAAAAGCCATACTGGAAATATCCGACCTTGAGACGGAGCAAGTTACGCCATGGAATGCGTCTATGAACCCATTCCCGGTGCGGCTTTCGAGTGCGGCACAATAACACTGATCGGCAGAAGAAAGATGAGCACGCCAGCTATTCTATTCGGTATCTATTTTGGCATCGGCCTGTTTTTGATGATCGTAGCACTCGCGACGCCCGGAAAAGAGAAGAGGGCAAAGGGCTTCGATGTCTTTGGTGGATACGATGGTATCGACACGGGATTACTGATTTTCATCGCGCTACTGTGGCCGATTTGGCTTCTGTCCATGCTCACGAAGAAAGACCCGCCCGCTAAGCTTTAGCCGATCCAGCCGCCCCAGCCAACGCTCACCATCCGTCCTTTTTCGACCATGATAACCCCGCTCCAGCCTCCGTCCCCCGCTCCCGGTGAGCGCGGCTGACCTCAATCGT
>JANMTJ010000262.1:0-2308 GCA_031390295.1 Oleiharenicola sp. | reverse complement strand
CCGTCCGGCTTCCGTAAAATCACATGATCGATTGGACCCACTGGCACAATGAACCCATCCTGATCGGGGGGCTCATCTTCCTGGGGTGGCTCTATGCCATCCTGACCGGACCATGGCGGTCCCGCCTTGCCCCCGGTGCGCCCTTTCCCCGGGGCCACGCCATCCGGTTTTATGCCGCCCTGACCATCTTCTATCTCGCGGTCGGGTCACCCCTGGACCAGCTCGGCGAGCGTTTCCTGCTCAGCGCCCACATGCTGCAGCACCAGCTCATCATCTACCCCGCCGCCCTCCTTTTCCTGCTCGGACTGCCCGACTGGCTCGTGCGCCCGATCACCGGCCGGCCCGGCCTGCAGCCCCTTCTGCGCGGGCTGACCAATCCCGTCGTCTGCGGTCTCGTTTACACCGCGGCCATCACGGGCTGGCACATGCCGCTGCTCTACGACCTGGCCCTGCAGAACCGCCCGATCCATATCGCCGAGCATTTCACCATGTTCGGCGCCGCGCTCTTCTATTGGTGGCCCCTCGCCAGTCCTTCCCGGGAATTTCCCCCGGCCTCCTATGCGTGGCAGATGCTCTACCTGCCGGGCGTGCTCATCGGCATGACGCCGGTCTTCGCCTACATCACCTTCTCGCAGGACGTCCTCTACCCCACCTACGAGTATGCCCCGCGCATCTCCAGCCTCACCGCCGCCGGCGACCAGTTGCTGGCCGGGGCCATGATGAAGCTCATCGGCATGAGCGTCGCGATCACGGCCTTCGGCGTCAGCTTCTACCGCTGGTATCTGGCGGATGCAAAAAAAACGGGCGGCCCGAAGTCCGCCCGCTGAAAGACTGTCCGCTCGCTCAGGTGGCGGCGGGCGCGAGGAGGTCGTCGATCGAGTCGCTCTCGACACTCACATCGGCAAAGAGCCACGTGGAGAGGTAGCGCTCGCTGCTGGAGGGAATGATCGCCACGATTTGTTTGCCCTTGTTCTCGGGCCGCTTGGCGAGTTGCAGCGCCGCCCAGACTGCCGCACCGGAGGAGACACCGATCGGGATGCCGTCGAGCTGGTTGACCTGCTTCGACACCGGGCCGGAATCGACCTCCTTCACGCGGATGACCTCGTCGTAGATCTTGGTGTTGAGCACGGCGGGCACGAAGCCGGCGCCAATGCCCTGCAGCTTGTGCGGGCCGGGTGCGCCGCCGGAGAGCACCGGGGACGCATCGGGCTCGATCGCGACGATCTTGATGCCGGGCTTGCGGGCCTTGAGCACCTCGCCGACGCCGGTGATGGTGCCGCCGGTGCCGATACCGGAGACAATGATGTCAACCTTGCCGTCCGTATCATTCCAGATCTCCTCGGCCGTGGTCTTGCGGTGGATGGCGGGGTTGGCGGGATTGGAGAACTGCTGCAGAATGACCGAACCGGGGATTCTGGCCTGCAGTTCCTCGGCCTTGGCGATGGCGCCCTTCATGCCCTTGGGGCCCTCGGTCAGCACGAGGCGCGCCCCGAGGATCTTGAGCAGCTTGCGGCGCTCGGTGCTCATCGTCTCGGGCATGGTGAGGATGAGCTTGAGGCCCTTGGCGGCGGCAACGAAGGCCAGCGCGATGCCGGTGTTGCCCGAGGTCGGCTCGATCAGGACGGTGTCCTTGGTGATCTTGCCGGACATCAGCGCGTCATCGATCATGGAGAAGCCAATGCGGTCCTTGACGCTGGAAAGCGGGTTGAAGAACTCGAGCTTCAGGAGGATTTCCGCCTGGGCCCCGTGGGCGGCGGCGGTGCGGTTGAGGCGCACGAGGGGGGTGTTGCCGATGGTCTCGGTGATGTCGTTGTATATCTTGGCCATGGTGATCGTGGGTTGAGGTTGAGGAAGGTAGTGGGAAAAGCCGGCGGGGCAACTGCAGGAATTGTCTTAAATGATGTAATCCTCTTCAAAGGTGCGGGTCTGGCGCAACCGGAGGAGCACGAGGTTGTTGACGCGGAGATCCATCCGGACGAGCTCGGCCCGCGAGATTTCCGCCTCCACCGTCTCGCGATTCTCCACCTGCTCCAGGGTCAGCCGGGCCTGGGGACCGGCCGCGTGGATGTAGCGAAGCACCGCGGGAATGCCCGGAGCCCCCGTCTCGTGCGGAACGACCTCGATGTCGTGAGGGCGGACATACACCTGGCCGTTGCTATGCAGACCAGCTGGGATGGGCGAAGAAGTGCCTGCCGCCAGCGCCGCGGCCCGGAGCACGTTGACGTTGCCCAAGAACTGGTAAACGAACGGTGTGCCGGGGCGGTCATAGACCTCCTGCGGGGTGCCGACCTGCTCGATCTTCGCCTGG
>JANMTJ010000230.1:0-1802 GCA_031390295.1 Oleiharenicola sp. | reverse complement strand
GCGACGAGTAGATCTTCACGTGGTGTGGGCAGTTCATCGGCTTCAGCAGGAAGCCGTCGATGAGCTGGTCGTCGGGCAGGACGCGGTCCTTGGTGATGGTCTCCTTGCCGGTGAGCTTGTTGACCTTCTCGGCGAGGTGGTTGGACACCGCGTCGATGCGGTTGGACATCTCGGCGCAGGAACAGCCGGACGAGATGAGCTGGTCAAGGGCCTCACGCTCGACGACCGGCGGGAACTGGGAGTCCTTGTAGTAGGGGAAGTGGCCGGAGGTCTTGTAGAGCGAGAGCCGGCCGATGTGGGGCGTGAAAACCTGCGAGTAGTTTTGCTTGCGCAGCTCGCCGAGCAGGAAGTTCTGCAGCTCCTGGCGGATGATGGAGCCGGCGGGCGTCCAGAGGATGAGGCCCTGGCCGACGTCCTCGTCGATGTGGAACAGCTTGAGTTCGCGACCGAGCTTGCGGTGGTCGCGGAGCTTGGCCTGCTCGAGCTGGGTGAGGTAGTTGGCGAGCTCCTCCTTGGTGGGGAAGGCGGTGCCGTAGATGCGCTGGAGCTGCTGGTTGGTCTCGTCGCCACGATGGTAGGCGCCGGCGATGGAGAGGAGCTTGAAGGCCTTCAGCTTGGCGGTGTAGCGGACGTGGGTGCCGGCGCAGAGATCGGTGAACTCGCCGTTGGTGTAGAAGGAGATTTTCTCGTCCGCGGGAATGTCGGCCAGGCGGCCCAGTTTGAAGCGCTCCTGGCCGCGGGACTTGATGATCTCGACGGCCTCCTCGCGCGAGACCTCCTTGCGGTCGAAGCGCTGGTTCTCGTCGGCGATCTTCTTCATCTCGGCCTCAAGCTTCACGAGGTCCTCGGCGGTCAGCTTGTGGGCGAGGTCGATGTCGTAGTAAAAGCCGGTGTCGGTCGGCGGGCCGATGTCGAGTTTGGCGTCAGGAAACAGACGGAGGACGGCGGTCGCCAGTACGTGCGAGCACGAGTGGCGGAGTTCTTCGAGCGGGGACATCGACATGGCGTATTATGGGTTTGGTCCTACTTACGATTGCAGGGCCGGTGGTGCCTATCCCGCGGCTGCGGGACAGGGCCGAATGCGCAGATTGGCGGGGGGATTTGGCGGGTGTCAATGCCGGGTTAGCCAAGACAATTTTGGCCACGAAAAGTCACAAAAGTTCACAAAAAGGGAGGGCCCGCGTCCCTGCGGGCCGGATTGGTGCTGGAGGGTCGACCTCCCGGCCGACCGCGGCTCTGGGCGGCAACGCCGGTTTGGTTACGGAAAAATTACGAGAAGCCGCCTTGAACAAGCCGGGCGGGAGGGTACGATGCATCTCATGAGAGCGTCGTTTGAGCGCCTTTTGGGTCGGACGATGGACTTTCCCTTGGAGATCACCCTTTCCAGTGGTGACAAGTACCTGCTGCCGCATCCAGACCATGCGCATATTCATCCAAACACCCGGGATCTGATAATCTATCCGGACGAGGGGCCGCTCTCTCTGGTAATCAATCCCGACCAGATCGTGTCATTGCAGACAGTGCGCAAGGCGTCGTGAGGCGGACATCGCCATGCGAAACATCCGTGAGATCCTGAAAACGCCGGTGACTTTCCCCCTCGAGCTGACCGTGACGACGGGACAGACGTTCGAGATCGAACACCCTGATTTCACCTACCTCAACCCGAACAGCGGCGACCTCTGGCATTTTCCCAAGGACGGGCCGATCAGCGTGATTGATCCCGCGCACATCGTCAAAGTCGCGCCCAAGGGTCACGCGACTCCTTTCTGAGGAGCGACAGACGGGATCAATTGGAGGGCTCA
>JANMTJ010000198.1:0-5514 GCA_031390295.1 Oleiharenicola sp. | reverse complement strand
AGGCTTGGGCAGTTCGCCAAAGGCGTTGTTGAAGAGCCGCGCAATCGTCATGTTGGGCGCGGGTTTTTCGGCGGCGACAGGCAGCGTGAGCTCCAGGTCGGCCATGCCCGGCATGCAGACGTCCTCGCACATGAGCCAGTCAGCCTTGGCGCGGAGGGTAACGATTTCCCCGGGTTTGAGGCCGGGAGGTGCGGTCAGCTCGACGAACAGGAAGACCTGGCCCTCGTAACCGTTGCCGGTGATGTGGCCGCGCCGGTCCTGCACGACCTGCGGAGTCGGCCAGAGGATGGGACCGGCGGTGAAGCCCGCGGGGAGCTGCCACTGCAGCGAGGTCGGGTAGCCGGTGCCGGGATTGATCCAGTAGGAGTGCCAGTGGTCGTCGTGGTTGAGCTTGAGGGCGACGTGAAAGGTCGAGCCCGGCTGGATCGAGGCCTGCGCGGAGACCAGCTCGGCCACGACCGCACCCTTGCGCACCGCGCCGGGCGCGGCCAGCAGCCAGGCGGGCAACAGCAGGAGACCGAGGCACAGGGCGAGGCGGGGGAGCTTCATCGGGAGTGAGAGTATGGGGAGCAGGGTTTATTTCAAATGCCGTATTCAGGAGCAGGACAGGGGATTTTAACCACGAAGGACGCGAAGTGACGTGATGAGGGCGAATCCGACCAGAAAAGATATTAACCACGGATTGCACGGATGGACACGGATTGGAGTCCAAAGCCCCGGGGCATTGGTTTGATCCAGATCGAATCCGTGTAATCCGTGGCTAAGGGAGATTGGTTCGCTAGCACTCGGGAGCAATTGACCATGCCGGCTTGCCGCCATGCACGTGATTAGCGGGAGGGGCCGGGGGCTTTGCGCTCAGCCTTCCGTCTTCCGCGAGGTGGAGGGCTGCTGCCGGCCGATGATATGGGCAAAGAGGATCGACCAGAAACAAAGCACGATGTTGAACAGCGGCATCTGCAGCGGCGAGGGCAGGGCATAGACGCAGCTCACCACGGGGATCCAGATGAACCACATCGTCAGCAGCACGGGCAGCACGCGGCGGTAATACCATTGGCCGGACCGCAGGTCGGCGGCGACGGGGGCCCAGCGAAAGCCGGTGTCCTTCCACGCGAAGCAGAGGTAGCTCACGGGGGTGGCATAGAGGGGGTTGTAGCCGAACTGGTCGGAGAGAACCTTGCTCACGATGGTGCCGACATCATGACCCTGGCCATAGACGGCGCCCAAAATGCGATACCACAGGTCCACCTCGGCGCCCTTCCACGCCCAGTAGAGGATGAAGAACACCAGATGGGGCCAGGGATGGGCGTCGCGGGTGTCCGGATGCAGGCGCAGGAAAAGAAAGGGGAGCAGGCCGCCGCACAGCGCGGTGGAGGCCGCGGAGAACGCAAACCCGCCGGCCGACTGCCACCGGCCGAGCTGGGCGAACAGCGGCCCGGCGGCGGGCACAAAATAGTAAGCGAGCACGAGGCCGAGCGCGACGGCTTGCAGCACGAGGCCGGGGACGAGCAGGGCGCGGATGCTGTGGCGGCCGGCCGCCCAGGGGGCCGCTTCAGTTGGGGACAAGCCGTTCATGGAGGCCGCGAGGTGAAGCCGCGCCGGGCCGGAGCGCGAGCAGGAATTGCAGGGCGGGGGCGGATGGCGGTGGAGGTGTAGGGCTGCCGCTTGTCGGCAGGCCGCGGCCCGGCGGCAAGCGCCGGCCCTACAAGAAAACCCATTCCTCAGGTCTTGAGCGGCAGGCTGAGAACGGCCTCGTTGTAACCGAACACCACCTCGCCAGGGGCGATGCGCACGATCTTGACGTAATAGACGGTGTCCGCGCTGCCGCGGACCGGGATGAGGTCGGACTCCATATAGGTGTTCGAATTGATCAGGAGGAGGGTGCGGCCCCCGCGCAGCACCTGGCCGGTGATCCTGAGCCGGGAGACGCAGAACGCGAGAATCTGGTCGTCGTCGGCCAGCGTGTTTGCCGTGGGTTCGGGGATGAAGGGGGTGGTCGGGCCGGTGCCTCCGGGCGTGAGGGCCAAGGTGGCGCCGGGGGCTGAGAAGAGAAACGGGTTGGTGGGTTTCGCCGGGAGCGCCCCGGGCTTCAGCCGATGGTTGAGCAGGGCATCAATGTGCGCCTTGGTGCGGTCGAAGCGGTCTGCGGCCGGCAGGTTGGGGAGCAGCCCGGCCAGCAGGAGGAGAGCGAGGAGGCGGAAAGGTGTTTTCATGGGCGGCCGAGCATTTCGATGGTGAGGTCGAGCGACAGGCCGTCCGCCGCGGAGGGATCCGACTGGGAAAATCGATAGTTCTTCACCCGCAGCAGGCGCGGGCCGGTCTCCAACTCATGGAGAAAGGCCAGGATCTGGGGATAAGGGCCGGTGAGCCGGAGCGAAAACGGAATGGCGCGGTAGGCCTCATCGTCGCCGGAGGGCTGGGAGCTCAACTGGGAAAGGTTGGTGAGCCGGATCCGGGCGGTTTTCTCGATCTGGTAGAAATAGTCCAGGTTGCCGGCGAGATCCGCCTCGGAGACCAGGTTTTTGCTGATGTAGGCCAGCGCCGTGTCGATGGTCTCGGTCTGGGCCAGGATGCGGGCCTGCCCGTTGAGCGAGAGGAGCATGGCCTCGCCCTCCAGGCGGATGCGCTCGTTCTGCTCGCCCAGCTGGGCGCGCCGTTGCCACAGGAAATAGTCGGTGATGCCGAGGATCAGGACCAGGGTGAAGCAGACCGTGGCGAGCAGGTAGCGCCGGGCGAGGCCGAGGAACTGTTGGAGCAGCACGTTCATGGTTGGGCCGCGTTGAGCTTGAAGGTCAGCTCGAACTCAAAGTTTTCCGACGTGCTCTGCCGGCTGAAGGCCGTGAGGGCGATGCTGGCAAAACGGGCGCCGAGCAGGGGATCGCGCAGCAGTTCCTCGCGGTAGCTGTTGAGGGTGCCCCGGGCCTTGTCGGAGGGCTCGTGCAGGGTCCCCCGCAGCACCAGGCCGTTCTCCATGGAATCGAGGGTCTGGATCTGCATGTTCGCCGGGCGAATGCGACCGAGGGTCATGACCAGTTCGGATACCTGATAGGGGGCGGCCATCAGGTGATAGGCGGAATCGATCCGGTCCGAGGCGGCGGTGAGCTTGCGGGTGGAAGCGGTGAGTTCGTTCACGGCCTGCTTGTTGTCGGCGATGCGCTGCACCCAGGCGGCGGTGTCTTCCTCCAGGCCCTGACCGAGGTAATACAGCCAGACGGTGGCCATCAGGGCCATGGTGGCCAGCGTGGAGGCAATGGCGTTGGTGACGAACCGGCGGCGGATAATGTCGCTGCTGGGCAGGGCGGTGGAGATGCGGCAGTCGATGCGCCACGGGCCCTGGTAGACGGCGTCGGCCTTGGGGGCTTTGCCTTGGGCCGGGCCGGGGACGTCGGCGATCAGGCTGAGCGCCCCGAGCCAGTGCTGGCCGAGGGGGGCGACGTCGTCGGCGGTGGCGAGGTTGACGGTGCCCTGCCAGGACTTGCAGTCCATGACGAAGGGGGAACGGCCGATCGTGTGGGCCAGCGGCTCGGCGATCCAGGACAGCGCCGGGGGCAGGTAGGCGCAGTAAATCTCGCCGACCGGCTGGCCCGTGGTCATCTCATAGGAATCGACGAGGGGCTTGAGGTCGCGGCCGATGGCCCGGACAAACTTGGAGGCGCGCAACAGGAGCTCGTCGTCGGCCAGGTGCAGGCGTTCGCGCACCTCGCCGGCATGGGTGAGCTCGAACTCCCGCCGGGCGGCCTGCACGATGGAGGAGAAGCCGTGGCGGACGGGCGCGGGAGTGTGCACCCCCTCCTTGCCGATGATGTAGGCGACAGTGTGCTCCTGCTCGATGACGACGACGACGACGGCACGCTTCTCGTTGAGGCGTTCCTGGTATTCGGTGACGGCGCCGAGCAGGGGCAGGATGCCCAGCTCCAGCCGGTAGGGTAGCAGGCGCTGGTCCAGCAGCCGCTGCTGGGTCAGCTGCACGTCGGTGTGCGAGACGCCGCAGACGAGCACGGGACGCTGGGTGCCCTCGGGGGCGACCTGCTCGCCCTCGAGCGGGCTGAGGGTCTGGAGCTTCCAGGCGGCGGGATTCTCGATCTTGTACTGCTCGCGGACGAGGTCCGTCAGGTAGGCGGGCTCTGCGAGCTTGCGGGGCTGGATGCTCTCGCGGAGGAAGAGGGCCTCGGGCGGGTTGAAGCTGGCGATGGCGGGGACCCAGGCGTTCTGCTTTTCGAAATTGGCGGCCAGCCACTGCCGCAGACCGACCTCGTCGTGACCGTCGAATTCCGCCGCGCAATCGATCGTGACGGGGCCGGTGTCGGGCCGGTCAAAGCCCGCAGCCAGAATCTGATAGGGATTGATCTCGATCAGGAGGCTGCGCCGGGAGCTGCGGTTGTTGAAAATCACGGGGTGGGTGCGAGGCGGCCACTATTGAGGCTCTGTTGCCCGCGTCAAGGTGTCCGGATTGAGGGCTGGCCCATGGGAACCACTTATGGACACTGATAAGCACTAATTTCAGGGAGAGTGAATCCCAGGCCGGGCGCAGGGAGGAGCGCTCAATACTCCGCGATGGTCAGGCCGGGCACTCGCGCGAAATGGCGGGCGTTGTGGCTGACCAAGGGCAGGCCATGGGTCAGCGCGGTTGCGGCAATCCACACGTCGTTGTCGCCGATATGGCGACCGGTGCTCTTCAATAACCGGGCGAGGCGTGACGCCTCCCAAGCCACGGCCTCGGATATTCCTATGATGGTGAAACGTGCGGTGCCCTGGTTGGCTTCCACCTGGCTGGCGCAACCTTCGGCAAATTCAGCCCAGCAGACGCGGGAGGTGTAGAGCGGAGCGTCGAGGTGGGCGCGCAGGAAAACCTCGGCCCGGGCCCGGCGCGCTGCGCCTCGCTGGCCGGAGGCGGCGATCAGAAACTCACTGTCGAACAGCATGTCAGGCAGACCGGAGATCACGCGACCGGCGACGACCGGCCACGGCGCGTTTGACGACCTTCCAGTCCACGCCGCGGCCAAACTTGCCGGATTTCATGTCCGTGAGCAGATCGCGGGCGGTGGCATGGGCGGGGGGCAGGGTGATGCGGCGGACGACGGCGGAAAAGGATTCGCCGGTGCGGCGGGTGGCCTTGAGGCGTTCGTAGGCGTCGGTCTCCAAGGAAATGGTTTTGCTAGGCATGCAACAGGCATACACAGACGGTCTGTGTAGTCAACTCCCGCGCCGGCGGAACGAGGGGGAACCTGCGGTCTGAATCCCAGACCCTAAACCCGATTCAGCCTCACGGCATGGTGGCCTGCTCGGTGACCGGCAGTTCGCGCCATTCGGAGACGGTGTAAGGCTGGTCCACCCCGCCGAAGGTGGCGTAACGCAGGGAGGTGTCGTAGTGGACGTTGAGATTGGCACCGCTGTAGGTGATCTTTTTGGCGGAAACGGCGCCAAAAATCTCGGTGTTGTCATTGTCGTTGAAGTAGCCGGTGTTACTCGTGCTGTAGTGGATATACATGACCCCATACAGATCATTCGGACCTTCGC
>JANMTJ010000153.1:0-6686 GCA_031390295.1 Oleiharenicola sp. | reverse complement strand
GGCCCCTTCACCTCGGCCTCACCCATATGGCTCACATCAAAGAGGCCGGCGCGCTGGCGCACGGCTTTGTGCTCATCGAGGATGCTCTTGTATTGGACCGGCATGTCCCAACCGGCAAAATCCACCATGCGACCGCCGTGCCGGCGGTGGAAGGCATTGAGGGGGGTGGTCTGGAGCACGCTCATGGCCTACGAAACTCGCCCGGCGCGGGCCGGGCAAGGAAACAGTGTCCCGCCCAGGATTCATTAAGCAGGTTACAGGGTGTGGAAAGATATTGTGTTCAACAAACGCCGGCTTCACCTACCATGCTCCATGCATGGCTGGCTAACGACTGCCTATTGGGTGCATACGCCCCACCCCTTTCTGATCCGCTTCGGCGAGACCATGGGCATCCGCTACTATGGCCTGTCCTATTTGCTGGGTTTCGTCGCGGCCTACTGGCTCCTGAGCCGGTATTATCGCGCGGGTCGCTCACCGGTGGAAACCGGCATGATCATGGACTTGATGATGTACATGGTCATCGGCGTGATGGTCGGCGGCCGGCTCGGACATTTTCTCCTCTATCACCCGGAAGACCTTTTCAACCCGCCGTGGGCCTTCTTCCTCGTCTGGCAGGGTGGCATGGCCAGCCATGGCGGCTTTGTTGGGGTGATTATCGCCGCGTGGTGGTTCACCCGCAGCCGCAAGCTCCCGTTCCTGAAGGTCACGGATGCGATCGTAACCACCGTCCCCGCCGGCCTGGGTTTCGGCCGGCTCGCCAATTTCATGAACGGTGAACTCTGGGGCAAGACGACCGATGTGCCGTGGGCCGTGATTTTCGAACAGAGCGGCGGTGGCATTTTCCCGCGCCATCCTTCGCAGCTGTATGAAGCCGCCCTTGAGGGACTCCTGCTGTTTGCCTTGATGCAGTGGCGATTCTGGAAAAGCGCTGTCGCCCAACGGCAGCCCGGGCGCCTCTCGGGCGAGTTTCTGGTGGCCTACGCCGGGTTGCGGATTTGCAGCGAGGTGTTCCGCGAACCCGATGCCGCGCTCATTCTCGGGCTCAGCCGCGGCATGTTTTATTCGATCTTCCTGGCGGCCGGCGGGCTGGCGGTCGTGGCCGTTACCTCCCGCCGAGGTTCAAAGGACAAAACCTGACGGGATCACGGCGCCCTTGCAGACGCAAAGGATGCCGTCGCGGATGACCACTTCGTGGGCGTAATCTCCGTCGGCCTTGCCCTCGGGTGAAAGCGAGACGTTGTCGCCGATCCGGGCGTTCTTGTCGATGATCGTCCGCTTGATGCGGCAGTTGAGACCGACGCCGATGCGCGGACGCCCCTTCTCCTTGTCCGCCTGCACCTCCTGCTTGGTCTGATAATAGTCCGCACCCATCATGACCACGTCCTCAAAATGCGAATTCTCCCCGAGGATGGACCGGATGCCGATGACACTGTGCTTGAGCGTTGAATCGGTCACGAGGCAGCCGTCGCCGATGACCACATGGTCGATGTTGCAACGGTTGATCTTGGAGGCCGGCAGATAGCGGGGGTGGGTGTAGATCGGGGAGTTGCGGTCGAAGAAATTGAAGGGAGGGAGCGGCTGGGCCAGGGCCAGGTTGGCCTTGAAGAAGGCGCGCACGGTGCCGATGTCCTCCCAGTAGCCCTCGAAGATATAACTGAAGAGCCCGGCCTTGCCGAGCAGGGCCGGGATGACCTCCTTGCCGAAATCCTTCATGTTGTTGGCCAGTGAATCGCGGAGCACCGACCGGCTGAACACATAGATGCCCATCGAGGCCAGGCAGCGTTTCTCGGGGCACGCCTCGAGCTTTTGCTCCAGCGTCGCACTGATGGTGAGACTGTCGATGACCGCAGGGTCCTTGGGTTTTTCGACGAATTCCTTGATCGAAAGGTCGTCGTTCACGCGCATGAGCCCCAGACCCTCAACCTTGGAAACGGGGAACGGGATGGCCGCGATGGTCACATCCGCCCCGGTGGCGACATGCTGGTCGATGATCTTGCGGAAATCCATCCGGTAAAGCTGGTCGCCCGAGAGAATCAGGATGAGGTCATGGGCATGGGAGTCGAAATGCTCCAGGTTGCGCCGCACGGCATCGGCCGTGCCTTCATACCATGACGTGCTGAGATTGGTCTGCTCGGCGGAGAGGAGGTCGATGAATCCGGCGCCGAAGGGGTCGAAATGAAAGCTCTTGTTGATGTGCCGGTGCAGGGAAGCCGTGAGAAACTGGGTCAGCAGGAAGATACGATTGTAGCCGGAGTTGAGGCAATTGCTGATCGGGATGTCCACCAACCGGTACTTTCCCGCCAGGGGCACCGCCGGCTTGCAACGTTCCTTGGTCAGCGGATAAAGCCGCGTACCGCGCCCGCCGCCCATGATCACCGATAAGACTCGTTTTGATTCCGCCATAAAGTAGGGTGCTGTAATTCCTTGCGGTATGATTTGAAGCCGCCCAAAAATCTCCAGCTAAAACCAACCACTTATGTGCGGAATCGTCGGCTATATCGGCAAGCAAAAGGCTTCGGCCATCATTCTCGAGGGGCTCAAGCGCCTCGAGTACCGGGGCTATGATTCCGCCGGCGTGGTAACGCAAACGGGTTCCCGCTTCGATCTGGCCAAGAAAGCCGGCCGGGTTGAGGGCCTGATCAAGTCGACCGGTGCCCAGAAACTGCCCGGCATGTCCGGCATCGGGCATACCCGTTGGGCCACCCACGGCGGTGTGACCGACGCCAATGCCCACCCCCATATCAGCAGCGACCAGAAAATCGCCCTGATCCACAACGGCGTCATCGAGAACTATGCCAGTATCAAGAAATTCCTCCTGACCAAGGGCTACACCTTCCAGTCGGAGACTGACACCGAGGTGCTCTGCAACCTGATCGCCTACCACTACCAGAAGGAGCCGGTCACCGCCGAAAGCAGCCGCTTCGTGGAGGCGGTCCGCAAGACCCTGCGCCATGTCGAGGGCACCTATGGCATCGCCGTCATGTGCGGCGACTGCCCGGCGGAGATTGTCGCGGCGCGCAAGGGCTCACCGCTCATCCTCGGCGTCGGCGACGGCGAATACATGCTGGCCAGCGATGTCTCGGCCATCATCAGCCGCACCCAGAACGTCGTCTATCTCAAGGATGGCGAAATCGTCCATATCACGGCGAAGAATTTCTCCATCAGTACGCTCGACGCGGAGGATGTTTCCCCGGTCATCGACAAGGTCACCTGGGACATCACCGAGGCAGACTTGAATGGATACGTCCATTTCATGGAGAAGGAAATCTTCGAGCAGCCGGCCGCCCTGGAAAACTCCATGCGCGGACGCTTTTCGGAAGACGGCAGCACCGCCCAGTTCGGCGGACTGAACATCTCGGCCGTGGATTTCCGCCAGCTTGATCGGTTTCATTTTCTCGCCTGTGGCAGCGCCTGGCATGCCTGCCTCGTCGCTGAGCATCTCATCGAACGTTTTGCCCGCGTACCGGTCGAGGTCGATTATGCCTCGGAATTCCGTTACCGGAACACGCCGCTCAGCAAAAACGCCCTCTTTTTCACTTTCAGCCAGTCCGGTGAGACCATCGACACCCTCGCGGCCATGCGCGAGGCCAAGCGCAAGGGCTACAAGGTTCTTTCCATCAATAACGTGGTTGGCTCCTCCATCGCCCGCGAGGCGGACGGTGGCATCTACCAGCACGTCGGCCCGGAAATCGGCGTCGCCTCGACCAAGGCCTTCACGTCACAGCTCCTGCTCGGCGCCATGCTCGCCCTGTATGTCGGCCGGATGCGGGACATGAGTTTTAATGACGGCGTCGACTATGTGCAGGCGCTCAAGGGTGCGCCGGACCTGGTCCGCCAGACCTTGAAACTCGCCCCTCAGCTCAAGGAAATTGCGAAGCGGTATGCCCACTACCACGACTTCCTGTTCCTTGGACGCCTCTCTCTCTTCCCCGTGGCCCTCGAGGGGGCGTTGAAGCTGAAGGAGATTTCCTACATCCACGCCGAGGGCTACCCCGCGGCCGAGATGAAACACGGCCCGATCGCCCTGATCAGCGAGCAATGTCCCTCGGTCTTCCTCGTGCCCTCCGGCGAGATGTTCAACAAGGTCGTCTCTTCCATGCAGGAGATCAAGGCCCGCAAGGGCCGGATCATCGCCATTGCCACCGAGAAATGCGACCTACCCCCCGGTTTGGCTGATGAAGTCGTGCGCATCCCCGAGTGTCATGAGGCGGTCCTGCCCATCGTGGCCACTGTGCCGGTCCAGCTTCTGAGCTACTATATCGCCGTGGAGCTGAAACGGGATGTCGACAAGCCCCGTAATCTGGCCAAATCGGTGACCGTCGAGTAGCCATGCAATTCTCCCCTTCCCGCGAAGCCTTCCTGCAGCTCAGCCAGAAGGGAAACGTAGTCCCGGTCTGCACCGATCTGCTGGCCGATCTTGAAACCCCGGTTTCGGCCTTTGCCAAACTGCGGGGCCACGGACCGGCTTTTTTGCTCGAATCGGTTGAGGGTGGCGAAAACGTCTCCCGTTACAGCTTCATCGGCTGCAATCCACGCAAGATCATCTCGGCCAAACCCGGGGAAGGCGACCCCCTCAGGTTGCTGGAGACGGAACTGGCAGGCTACCGTCCCGTCGAGGTGCCCGGACTGCCGCCCTTCACCGGTGGCGCCGTGGGCTACCTTGGCTACGAATACATCCATAGCGTCGAACCAACCGTGCCGCTGGCCGCCAAGGACGAACTTCGCGTGCCGGTCATGTGGTTCATGCTGTGCGACTCGGTGGTGGCTTTTGACCGCGCCCACCAGACGCTGCGCCTCATCGTCAACGCCCACATTGGCCACGACGCCGGGGCCGCCTACGACGCGGCCTGTACCGAGCTCCAGCGCATGCAAGCTGCCCTGGCCAAACCCACTCCCCTCGCCTCCTCCACCTTGGGCGATACCGGTCCCGTGCAGGTGCCCGCCGGAAATTTCACCCAGTCAGCCTTCGAGAAGATGGTGGATGATTCCAAGGAATTCATCCGGGCCGGCGATATTTTCCAGATTGTGCTGTCCCAACGATTCAGCCGGCAATACGCCAAGACCCCGCTCGATCTCTATCGAGCCCTGCGCACGGTCAATCCCTCGCCCTATATGTTTCTGCTCGATACGGGGGACTTTGCGCTGGTCGGCGCCTCGCCTGAGGTTCATGTGCGTCTCACCGGCCGCAAGGTGGAGATCCGGCCGATTGCCGGCACCCGTCCGCGCGGCAAATCCTCCCAGGAGGATGTTGCCCTCGAAAAGGAATTGCTCGCCGATGAGAAAGAGCGGGCGGAACATCTCATGCTGGTCGATCTCGCTCGCAACGACATCGGCCGCGTCTGCGCCTATGGAAGCGTTAAAGTGCCTGAGTTCATGGTCATCGAGCGTTACTCGCACGTGATGCACATTGTGTCCCAGGTGGAGGGACAACTTGCGCCAGAACGCACCGCCTTCGACCTCATGCGCGCCACTTTCCCGGCCGGCACGGTCAGCGGTGCCCCAAAAATCCGCGCCATGCAGCTGATTGCTGAAAAGGAGGGTACGCAGCGTGGCAGTTATGCTGGCGCGCTCGGTTATTTTAGTTACGACGGCAATCTCGACTCCTGTATAACCCTAAGAACAGCATTGATTAAGGATGGGCAGGTGCACATTCAGGCCGGGGCCGGAATCGTGGCGGACTCGGTCCCCGCCGCCGAGTATCAGGAGACGATCAACAAGGCTTCAGCCCTGTTCAAGGCCATCACGCTGGCTGACCGTCTGTCCACTTAAGGCATCCCGGCGGCACAATCCCGCGTATAAAGGGTCGTAACACAGTATGTGGGAATTTCCTCATGGGTTCCGGCATCCAATGTGCAGGTGACACGGTGTAACCTTCCCTTGGCTCAATCGTCAGACTATTAATCATCATGCCTAATCGCAAAAAGACACTCCGCTCCACGCCGGTAGCTGTCGCGATGCCTGCGAATCGCGCTTTGACCCCTGTCACTATTCCCTCCCCCGACCAGGGTCTCACTGTCCGCCCCGAGATCACCGCTGCCCCTGCTCCCTCACAGTTCGACCAGGCTTCCCCGGTGGACCGGCGCGACGAGCGCTCCAACCTTCAACTTTATCTCAACGAGATCCGCCTGACTCCGCTCCTGACCATTGCGGAGGAGATCAAGCTCGCCGCCCGCATCAAGCGGGGCGACAAGGCGGCCCGCGACCATATGATCAAGGCGAACCTGCGCCTCGTCGTGAAGATTGCCTACGATTACAACCAGATGGGCCTTCCGCTCATGGACCTCATCAGCGAGGGCAACCTCGGCCTGATCAAGGCCGTCGAGCGCTTCGACCCCGCCAAGGGCGGCAAGCTCTCCACCTACGCCGCGTGGTGGATCAAGCAGTCGATGAAGCGCGCCCTGGCCAACCAGTCCAAGACCATCCGCCTGCCCGTCCACCTCGTGGACAAGATCTCCCGCATGCGGAAGATGATCGCCAAGCTCACCGACGAGCTCGGCCGCGAGCCCGAGAACGAGGAGATCGCCGCGGAATTGCAGATCCCGACCGCCAAGGTCGCCCTGCTCAAGACCGTCAGCGTGCGGCCGGCCTCGCCCGACGCCCCCGTCGGCGAGGACAACGACTCCGCCACGCTCGGCGACCTGGTTGGTGACGACGCCGCCGTCAGTCCCTATGAGGGGCTCGGTGAC
>JANMTJ010000142.1:0-1848 GCA_031390295.1 Oleiharenicola sp. | reverse complement strand
CCGAATTTCTCGAACGGGGCCGCGAGGTCGTACGCGGTCTTTTCGCCAACGCCGTGAAGCGCGGCCAGTTGTCCGCGGCCGCCGCAGCCGAAGGTCTGGGACGCATGACCACCACCACCGCGTGGGACGGATTCGCGACCTGCGACCTCGTGATCGAGGCCATCGTGGAAAACGTGGAGGCGAAGCAACAGCTCTTCACCGAGCTAGCCGGGATCGTGCGACCCGATACATTGCTGGTTTCGAACACCTCGGCACTCCCCATCGAGGAAATCGCCGGCCATGTCCCCCGGCCGGAACGCACCCTGGGCCTGCATTTTTTCAACCCGGTGAGCCGCATGCCGCTGGTCGAGCTGGTGATCAGCCGGTTCACGTCAGCCGAATCCGCGGCCCGCGTCCTGACACTCACCCGGATTCTCGGCAAGTCGCCGGTCATCTCGCGCTCGTCCCCGGGCTTCCTGATGACCCGCGTTTTGTTTTTCTACCTGAACGAGTCGGTGAAGCTGTGGGAGCAAGGCGTGTCCGCCGCCGTCCTGGATGGAGCCATGCGCGACTTTGGCTGGCCCATGGGACCGCTGCGCCTGATCGACGAGGTCGGCGTGGACGTGAGTGACTTCATTTTCCACGAGATGGCCCATTACTTCCCGGACCGTCTCGCGTCCACCAACGCGTGCAGCAAGTTGCTGGCCGCCGGCCTGAAGGGACGAAAGAACGGCGCGGGCGCCGGCTTCTATACGTATGTCAACGGCCGGGAGGCCGTGAACGAAGCCGTGCCCCGGGTACCGGCCGCCCGATCCGGCCAGGCTGGGCTCAGCCCGTCCGCCATCGTGGATCATCTCATGGGCGTGATGATCGATGAGGCGTGCCTCTGCCTCCAGGAGGGCGTGGTACACTCGCCCGCCGACGTTGATTTCGCCCTGCTGTCCGGCGCCGGTTTTCCGGCGTTTCGCGGTGGATTGATGCGCTACGCCCGGAGCATCGGACGCTTCCCCGCTGCCGTGAGTCTTTGATTTCACCTTCACTCTTCCCACCAGCCCGATCTCCCATGTCTCCTATCGATCCCGCCCTCTCCCCTGCGATCACCCGTCGCCTGACCGGCGTGGTGCCGGTGAACATGCATCTCGACGTCAACTGGCAGCCGATCCGCACCGCCCGGGATGCCGCCAAGCAGGCCAGGCCCGACCTCTCGCCTTCACTCATGATCGCTTGGTGCATCAGCCGGGCGATGTCAAAGCACCCGGCTTTCTGCTGCACGGTTCAGGCGGATGGCAAGATCGTGGAACAGACCGACTTCGACTTGGGCGTGGCCGTCGCCCTCGAGGGTGACCGGCTGGCGACCGCTGCGATTCATCAGGCGAACCGGCTCGATTGGGGCGCTTTCGCATCTGCCTACGCCGGGGCGGTGGCCCACGCCCGCGCGGGCCAGATTGAGAATGTGCAGACTTCCCTCATCCTCACGAGCCTTGGTGCTTTCGGCATCGAAAAGGCGATACCGATCGTGGTGCCGCCGGCCATGGGCACCCTGTTCGTTGGCAAGGCACACATGCGCATGATTGGCGACCAAGGCGTCGTCTCCCCCGTTGAGGTCGTGACCCTGTCACTCACCTTCGACCATCGGGTCGTGAATGGTGTGGGGGCCGCCGCGTTCATGTATGATGTGAAACTGCAGGCCGAGGGCTTCGTCCTGCCGGGGTGAACCGTCGGGCCCGCCTTCGCTGGCTAGCCTTGGCCTGGGAGCCAGTTCGGCGGACGCTTTTCGCGGTAGGCCGCGATGCCTTCGGCCGCCTCTGGTGACTGCCGCGCTTCGAGATGGAACGCCAGCGCGCGGTCAAGATCGGCTGGCACCGGGCG
>JANMTJ010000141.1:0-1873 GCA_031390295.1 Oleiharenicola sp. | reverse complement strand
CCCGGCGACTACTCGATCCTCATCGAGGTGGACGACGAGCCCATCCTCGCCACCAGCCTGACGGTCACCTGAGATTTTTCAGTTATCATTGGCCATCGCTCATTGTTCATTGGTTACCTTGCGAAAAACCGTGGAGCGCGAAAGACCTTCCGAAATGACAATTGATCAATGACTAACGACTAATGACCAATCTTCCCTTCGACCTCATCGGCGTCGGCAATCCCATCATGGATGTCGTCGCCCACGTAAATGACGACTTCCTGCGCGCCCACGTGGCCGGTGACAAAGGCGGCATGGTGCTGGTCGACGACCACGACATGGCGGCCCTGGTGGCCAAGCTCGACGTCCAGCTCGCGGTGAGCCCGGGCGGTTCCGCCGCCAACGCCACACTGGGGGCGACCAAGCTCGGCTTGAAGACCACCTTCCTCGGCAAGATCGGCGCGGACAAGACCGCCGAGGACTACCGCGCCAACTTCGTCGCCGCCGGCGGCGACGGCTCGCGCTTCAAGCACGCCACCCTGCCCAACGGCCGCTGCCTCTCGATGGTCACGCCCGATGGCCAGCGCACGATGCGCACAAACCTCGGGGCCGCCATGACCCTCAGTCCCGACGAGATCAGCCCGGCCGATTTCGCCGGCGCCCGTCACGCCCACATCGAAGGCTATCTGCTGTTCAACCCCGCCCTCGCCCAGAAGGTCGCCGACTCCGCCCGCGCCGCCGGCTGCACCCTCAGCCTCGAGCTCTCCTCCTTCGAGGTCGTCAATGTCGCCCGCGACTGGATCCTCGGTCAGCTCAAGCAAGGCATCCACATCGTTTTCGCCAATGAGGATGAGTCTCGCGCGCTCTTCCAGACGGACGCCCCCTACGAGACCTACGCCCGGAAACTCGCTGCCTTTGGTGGCATCGGTACCGTCAAGATGGGCAAGGAAGGGGCATGGGTCGCCCAGGGTAACGAGCTCCACCGCATCGCACCCGTCACAGCCGCCCGGTTGGTAGACACCACCGGGGCCGGCGACGCGTGGGCCGCCGGCTTCCTCTACGGCCACCTGCGCGGCAAGTCCCTCACTGCGTCCGGAGCCATCGGCTCGCATCTGGGGTCCGAGACCGTCCAGCACCTCGGTGCCAGCATCCCCGAGATGCACTGGCCGCGCCTGCGTACCCTGGCCGCGTCTCTCGCCTAGCTTGCTTCGCCGTTGAGTATTTTCCGGGCCCCGCCTTACTGCGGCGGACACGCTGGTAGTTACACTGTTGGTTTAACCCCGAACCCCCACTTCTACCGATGAAAAAGTTCCTGCTCGCCCCGTTGCTCGCCGCCCTGGCCATGTTCTTCTGGGGCTTCGTCTTCTGGGCCCTCCTGCCGTTTCCCTACTCGACAGTCAAAACTGCGCCCGACGCGGCCATCGCCGCCTTGCAGGCCACCTTCCCCGAATCGGGCACCTACCTGATCCCCAGCCCGCACACCCCTGACGAGGCGCTGATCGCCGAGCAGGCCAAGCGCGGCCCCTCCGCCACCATCCACCTGGTCAAGGAAGGCATGGATCCCATGCCGCCGAGCATGCTGCTGACAGGCTACCTCCATGAACTCGTCTCCTGCCTGCTGCTGGCTTTCCTGATGCACAAAGCCGCCCCGTCGTTCAAAGGCTATTGGGGCCGCGTGCAATTCAGCGTGGGAGTGGGCCTGCTCATCGCCATCTTCGGCAACCTGTCCGACCCCATCTGGTGGCACCACCCTTGGGGACTGCACCTTGTCACAGCGCTCTACACCACCGTCGCCTGGCTGGTGGCCGGCCTGGTGCTGGCAAAATTTCACACGCCGAAGGCGGGTTGAGACGGAACGAACCCAGACTGGGTGACCACGGATTACACGGATCGG
>JANMTJ010000108.1:0-5104 GCA_031390295.1 Oleiharenicola sp. | reverse complement strand
GGCTGGAGGCTTGACGATTGGCGCGGCTGTGCCGTGTTAGATGCAGAATCCCATGCATGGTATAGATTTCATCAAGGATCTGGCGGTCGTCATGCTGGTGGCCGGGCTGGTGGGCTGGGCCTGCCACCGGGCGGGACTGTCCGTGGTCGTCGGTTACCTGCTGGCGGGCGTGGTGATTGGTCCGCACACCCCGCCGTTCTCGCTGGTGACCGACATACCCCGGGTCGAAACGCTGGCGTCGGTGGGCCTGGTGTTCCTGATGTTCTCCATCGGCATGGGCCTGAGCCTGCGGAAGCTGCGGCGCCTCGGCCTGTCCCTGGTGCTGGCGACCTTCATGGGGGCCATCGTGATGTACAACCTGACGCGGGCCCTGGGCGGCGCGATGGGCTGGAGCGCGATTGATACGACCTTTCTGGCGGCGATGTTGATGGTGTCGAGCTCGGCGATCATCAGCAAGGTGTTGCAGGAGATCGGAGCGACCCACGAGAAATCCGGCCAGCTGGCCATGGGAGTGGCCGTCCTCGAAGACGTCGTGGCGATCGTGATGCTGACCATTCTCAATTCGCTGATCCAGATCGGGCACACGCAGGCCTCCATCGGCACCACCCTGGGTCTGCTCGGTGCGTTCATCGTGCTGGCGGGCATCGGCGGCATGCTGTTTGTGCCCTGGCTGCTCAAGAAGATGAGCATCAGTGCCGGCGAGGAACTGCCGACCATCGTGGTGGCGGGGTTGCTGTTCGTGCTGGCGTTCCTGGCGGACCAGGCGGGATTTTCGCTGGCCCTCGGGGCTTTCATGCTGGGGGCGATTGTGGCCGAAACGCCGCACAAAACGCAGATCGGCCGTGCCTTTGAGGGCATGCGCGACGTGTTCAGCGCGGTGTTCTTTGTCTCCATCGGCATGCTGATCAACCCCGCGGCGGTGGCCGAATCCTGGCTGCTGATCCTGGGCATCACGGTTTTCGTGCTGGTGGCCCGGCCGCTGGCCGTGACGACCGGCATGCTCGTCATCGGCGGATCAACCCGCGAATCGTTGCGGGTGGGGCTGTCGGTCACGCCTCTCGGGGAATTCTCGTTCATCATCGCGCAAATGGGCGTGGTGGCCCTCGCCATCCCGCCGAGATTCCAGGCCATCGCGGTGGGGGTCTCGCTGCTGACCACGCTGGCCGCCCCGCTGTTGACGCGCCGGTCCGAGGCCATCAGCGACTGGGTGGTGACCCGGCAGCCCCGCTGGCTGGCGGACTGGCAAGGTTATTACCACCGCTGGCTGGAGCGAATGCAGCAGCGCGAGCGCCAGAGCATCCTGTGGCAGATGAGCAAGAAGCGTTTCATCCAGATCGGGGTCGAGATCCTGCTGGTGACGGGACTTTTCGTGTTTTCCGAGCAGGTGTTCGGGCTGGTGCGGAATTACCTGCCGGTGCACAGCCGCTTTCCCAGCGGAGCGGTGCTTATCTTTTGGAGCGTGCTGATCCTGCTGGCGCTGGCGCCGCTGGTCGCCATCTGGCGCAACACCTCGGCGCTCGCCCTCCTCTATGCGCAGGTCACCACGCAGGGCCATCCCAAGGCGGCCAAGCTCGCACCGGTGGCCGAGGCCGGGCTGAAGATCGGGGCGGGGTTGCTGCTGCTGCTCTGGCTCAGTGCAATCCTGCCCATCAGCGGCGACGTGGCCCGCTGGCTGCCGGCCGTGGCGTTGATCGTGATCCTGCTCAGCTTCCTCGTGCTGCGCCGCCGGCTGGTCTATTGGCACAGCATGATGGAGGTCGAGCTGCAGGAGATACTCACGCAGGGCGACCAGAAGTTCACCGGCACAACGGCGCCATGGCTGGCCGCGCACAGCGACTGGAACCTCACGCTGACGGATTGCGTGCTGCCCGACCTCGCCGACTGCCGGGGCCGGACGCTGGGCGAACTGGCGTTGCGCACCAAGTTCGGCTGTACGGTGGCCGGGGTGGAGCGGTCGGGCGTGATGGTCGGCAACCCGACCGGCGCCATGATCCTTTACCCCCGCGACAAGGTGCTGCTGCTGGGCGATCCCGCGCAGGTGGCGGCCGGCAAGGAATTCCTACAGGGGGCCTCGGGCCTGTCCATCGCATCGAATTTTGACGAGGTGCGCATGGAGTCGGTGGAACTGCCCCCGGGTTGCGGGCTCCATGACCGTACGCTGGCCGAGCTGGCCCTGGGCAAGGAGTTCGGTCTGCAGGTCGCCGGCATCAACCGCGCCGGGTTTCGCATCCTCAATCCCCGGGGGGAGGAGAAGCTCTTCACGGGTGACGGCGTGCTGGTGCTGGGCAGCCCCGACCAGATCAAGGCCTTCAAGGCCACGCTGCAGAAGTGAGGGGGAAGTAGCAGCGGTGGTCACACCGCTGGGAAGCACCAGCCGTCTGACGACGGCTGCTACGGGGCTTGACCCAAAAACTCGGTGCATTACGAGTCGTTTCGTGAAGCTGCAGGGCAACACAGGGCCAACCGGATTTCTGCCGCGTTTGGGACCTGGAGCCTATCGCGGGAGGGCGGTAGTGTTTTGGACACATACGATGGTCCGGCGTTCAACCGGGTGGCTGAATGCGGGATTTCATGCGGCATTCCGGGAATCACTGATTCACGCGGCTGTAAGGGAGCAATTGTTCTGCCCGATCTATACGTTGATGCCGGATCATCTCCATCTCATCTGGATGGGGCTGGCCGACGTCTCGGATCAGCGCCTTGCGACGCGGTTCCTGCGTGGCGACCTGGCGCCGCACCTCAAACCCCACCTATGGCAACATCAGCCGCATGACCATGTGCTGAGGGTCGAGGAAAGAAGGAGAAAGGCCTTCGCAAGAACCACACAGTACATCGCAGATAATCCGGTGCGGGCCAGCATGACCGGCGATGCAGGGTCATGGCCTTACACAGGGTGTATCGTGCCGGGTTATCCTGATTTGCATCCGTTAAGGGCTGATTTCTGGGATAAATATTGGCGGCTGTATGGTGCAGCGGTTGCCCAGGGCAGGATGGGCAAGCTGTCGCGAGATGGAGATGCATCAGCCGTCTGACGACGGCTGCTACGGTCAGGTGGCGGCTCTCAAATAAAAAAAGCGCGCCGGATGGCGCGCTTCGAAGAGACCGTTCGGTGCCCCGCTCAGTTGTTGCCGGGCTTGGTGGCAGGGTCGGACTTCTTCTCGTCCTTGGACTCTTCCTTGGCGGCGTTCTTGAATTCCTTGATGGACTGGCCGAGGCCCTTGGCGAGGGCGGGCAACTTGGCGCCGCCGAAAAGCAGCAGCAAAATGATGAGGATGATGATGAGCTCCGGACCACCGAGACCAAAGATGCCGAGGAGAGGGATGAGGGAGAAGGACATGGCGTCAGGCTAGTTTGCGCAGGGAGTGAGTAAAGGCCGAAAGCGGGCTCAGTTCTGCGGGAAGAGCGCCTTGATGAGCGGGCCGCCCTGCTTGATGAACTGCGGCGGGATCGCCGGTGGCTTCTTGAGCAGGTTCTGGGGGTTGTCGATCTGCTCGGCGTCGAAGAAGCCGTGCAGCTGGCGGATGCGGGTCGGATGGCGCATCTTGCGGAGCGCCTTGGCCTCGATCTGGCGGATGCGCTCGCGGGTGACCTTGAACTGCTTGCCGACCTCCTCGAGCGTGCGGCTGTAACCGTCCACCAGGCCGAAGCGCAGGGTGAGCACGCGGCGCTCGCGCTCGGTGAGCGAGTCGAGCACGTCCATGATCTTTTCGCGGAGGAGCGAGAAGGCGGTCATGTCGTAGGGATTGTCCGCGGACTTGTCCTCGATGAAGTCGCCGAAGCTGGTGTCGTCGCCGTCGCCGACCGGCGACTGCAGGGAGATGGGCTGCTGCGCCATCTTCATGATCTGCTGCACCCGTTCGACGGGGAGGTTCATCTCGTCGGCGACCTCCTCGGGGGTCGGCTCGTGGCCGAATTCCTGCAGGAGCTGCTTCTGGACCTGCATCACCTTGTTGAGCGTCTCGATCATGTGGACCGGGATGCGGATGGTGCGGGCCTGGTCGGCGATGGAGCGGGTGATGGCCTGGCGGATCCACCAGGTGGCGTAGGTGGAGAACTTGTAGCCGCGGCGGTATTCGAATTTCTCGACGGCCTTCATCAGGCCCATGTTGCCCTCCTGGATGAGGTCGAGGAAGGAGAGGCCGCGGTTCGTGTATTTCTTGGCGATGGAGATGACGAGGCGCAGGTTGGCCTCGACCATCTCGGTCTTGGCCTTGTGGGCCTCGCGGATGAAGCCGCGCGCGGTCTTCAGCGTGTCCATCAGGTTCTGCGGCGTGATGCGCATCTCGAGTTCGAGCGCCTTCAGGCGGCTGTTCACGGCGCGGACGTCGATGGCGGCGTCCTTCTTCGACTTCGGGTGCTTCGAGCGGTGGAGGTCGTGGAAGCACTTCTCGACCTCGTGGATCTTCGGGCGGAGTTCGAGGAGGAAGTCCTCGTAGACCTTCAGCTTGAAGAAATATTTGACGTAGCTCGCACGGAGGACGTTGTCGCGCTTCTTGAAGCGGATCATCGCGTTCTTGCGGGCCTTCTCGTCGCGGGCCTTGAGCGCGTCGGCCCACGCCTCGGTGGCGATGGCGTCGTTGCTGCGGGTGATCTCGACGAGTTTCTGGAGATTCTTGAAGTAGGCCTCGCGGCTCTCGATCTTCTTGTCGATGACGAGGCGGTCGAAACGCTCGGTGCGGAGCAGCAGCTTTTCGCCGAGGTCGGAGAGGTGCTTGCCGACCGGCCCGAGGGCGAAGAGGGCGGCGAGCGCGTTGATCTCGGCCGTTTCGATGCGCTTGGAGATCTCGACCTCCTGTTCGCGGGTCAGCAGCGGGACCTGGCCCATCTGCTTGAGATACATGCGGACCGGGTCGTCGAGGATGTCGTTGTTCGACGTGCGCGATTCCTCCTCCTCGGCCTCCTCCTGGCGCTGCTTGTAGTTGTCGACCTCCTGCGGATCGAGGATGTCGATCTCGAGGTTCTGGAGGACGGAAATGACGTTCTCGATGTCCTCGGGGTTGTCGACGGACTCGGGGAGGGCCTCGTTGATGTCCGCGTAGGTCAGGTAGCCCTGCTCCTTGGAGAGGCGGATGAGGTAGCGGATCTTGTCGTTCAGGTCGCCGGA
>JANMTJ010000088.1:0-4692 GCA_031390295.1 Oleiharenicola sp. | reverse complement strand
CCGACGATCTGGCGCAGGAGACCCTGTTGAAGGTCTATCGTTCGCGGGACAGCCTGCGGGACGACACCCGGCTTGAGGCCTGGCTCTACCAGATCGCGCGCGGCACGATCATCGACCATTACCGGCGGCAGCGGCCGCAGGTTGAGCTGCCCGCGTCGCTGACGGGCGAGAGCCCCGATGAGTCGGCCGCCATGCGCGCCCGGGTCCTGGTCTCGATGAAGCGGTTCCTCGAGGAACTGCCCGCGGCCTACCGTGCGCCGGTGCGGCTGGCCGAATTGGAGGGACTGCCGCTCGCCCGCATCGCCTTGCGGCTGGATCTCTCGCTCACCGCGGTGAAGTCGCGCGTGCGGCGCGGCCGGGCGATGCTGAAGAAAAAACTGCAGGCCTGCTGCCGCTTCGAGTTTGACCGGCTGGGGCAGATGATCGGTTACGAGCGCCGCCAGCATCTGTGCTGCGAGGACTGCACCACCCGGCCGTAACCATCGACGGGTGCGATGCGATCCGGCAGAATGGGGTTGCGCGCGGCGGGTGGCCCGCTTCGCTGGCCCTTCCGCATGAAACTCGACATCCCGCCCGGCGACTTTGCCGGTTACATCTTTGATTGCGACGGCACGCTCGTCGACACGATGCCGCTGCATTACCGGGCCTGGGACCGGGCCATGCAGCAGGCCGGGTTGAAAGGGACGCTGAGTGAGGAACTCTTCTACTCGCTCGGGGGCATGCCCACGCGCAAGGTGGCGGCGGTCTTTGCCAAACACTACGGCATCACCATCGACGTGGACTACGTCTTCCACCACAAGGAGGAGCTGTTCCTCGAGATGCAGACGGAGATGAAGGTCATCAAGCCGGTGGTGGATTTCGCGCGCCAGTTGCACGGCCGGGCGCCGATGAGCGTGGCGTCGGGCGGACCGAAGCCGGTCGTCACGAAGACGCTCGAACTGATGCAGATCGCCAACCTGTTCCCCGTGGTCGTGACCCCCGAAGATGTGGCCCACGGCAAGCCTGCGCCGGACATGTTCCTGCTCGCGGCCCAGCGCATGGGGATTGCCCCGGAAAAGTGCCTCGTCTTCGAGGATGCGGAACCCGGCTTTCAGGCCGCCATTGCCGCCGGCATGCAGTATGTGCGCGTGCCGAGCCGGAGAATTTGATTTGAACCGGCGCGGCAACGCGCATGGTTTGAACGCATGACTTTCGCTGAGCTGGCCAACCCGGGCATTGCGACCCAGCCGATCTACGAACCGGGCAAACCGATCGAGACAGTGGCCCGCGAACTCGGGCTGGACCCGGCGGGCATCATCAAACTGGCGTCGAACGAGAACCCGCACGGCCCGTCGCCCAAGGGCCTGGCGGCGGCGCAGCGCGCGCTGCTCGATGCGCACCTTTATCCCGACGGGGGCTATTTCGCGTTGCGGCAGAAGCTGGCGGCGAAGTTTGCGCTGGGCATGGACCAGTTTGTGATCGGCGACGGCTCCAATGAGCTCCTCGAGCTGCTGGGCCATGTTTTCCTGGCACCCGGCCGGGAATGCGTGATGCACCAGTCATCCTTCGTCGTCTACAAGCTGGTGACACTGATGTTTGGCGCGAAGCCCGTCGAAGTCCCGCTGGCCGCGGGTTTGCGGCAGGATCTGCCGGCGCTGCTCGCGGCGGTGACTGAGCGCACCCGGCTTGTCTTCCTCGCCAGTCCGGCCAATCCGGTGGGGGTGGCGAACACGGCGGAGGAGATCGCGACACTGGTCCGCGCGCTGCCGCCGCACGTCACCCTCGTGATGGATGAGGCCTACGCCGAATTCCTCGAGAATCCGCCGGACCTGCGTCCGCTGATCGCCGCCGGGCACAAGGTCATCTGTCTGCGCACCTTTTCAAAAATCTACGGGCTGGCCTCGCTCCGGATCGGTTACGGTTATGCGGCGCCGGAATTGATCACCCTGCTGCAGCGCACCCGGCAGCCGTTCAACGTGAACGCGATCGCCGCCGCCGCCGCCACGGCGGCGCTCGATGACGAGCAGTTTGTCACCCGCTGCCGGCGCGAGAACTTCGCGGGGCTGGCGCAACTGGAGGCCGGGTTCAAGGCACTCGGGCTGGAGTTCGTGCCGGGGAAGGGAAACTTCCTGCTGGCAAAGGTTGGTGACGGGCTGGCGGTGTTCGAGGCATTGCAGCGACTGGGCGTGATCACGCGTCCGGTGAAGGGCTACGGTCTGCCCGAGTGGCTGCGGGTCACCGTCGGCACCAAGGCCCAGAACGAACGTCTGATGGCGACACTCAAGCAGGTGCTGACCAAGGAATGATTCACGCGCTGCCAGGCATGGGAGGCAATCACCGGATGTTTCCGGAACCGTGGGGAAATTTACCGGGATTTCTGGCGCATGATTGGGTGATGTCACCCGAGATCCGAAGCGTGAGGCAGTTGGCAGAAGTGATGGTTGATGCCTGTGCCATTACCGATGGCGATGTGTTGGTCGGTACTTCGCTCGGAGGAATTGTGGCGGGTGAAATCACCAAACTCCGAAAAATCGCCCAGCTATTCCTGGTGGGCAGCGCGGTGGCGCGAGACGAGGTGAACCCCTGGCTGGCGATGATCCATCCCCTCACCCCCAAGCTGCCCATGGAGTGGTTGCGGGTTTCTGCCGGAAAGGTGCCGGGCGAACTGGCTGGGATGTTTGCGGAAGCTGATCCCGAGTTCATCCGAAACATGTGCAGGGCAATCTTCCAATGGGAGGGCTTGGGCGAGACCAAGGCCCAGCTATTTCGAATTCACGGACGCAAGGACATGGTGATTTCGGCGCCGGAAAATGCCGATCTTCTGTTGGGGGGCGGGCATCTGATCGCAATGACACATGCCACGGAGTGCGCCGCGTTTGTCGCCGGGCACCTGCGGTGACGCAGGTCGGTTTCTGTAGGGCCAGTCTTTGACCGGCCCGGTCCGGTCGCAGACCGGACCTACCGCGCCGCGGCCCGTTTCATCCGGTCGTTGAGCGTGGCGGCGAGTCCGCCCGCGGTGGCCGGCAGTTTCTCCAGCTGGATCGTCCGGTAACCACCGGCGTCGGCTGCGCGCAGCACGCGGTAGAGATTGCGCGCGATCTCATCGAGGGCGCCGCGTTGGCTCAGCCAATAGACATGGGCGGGCGGTTTTCCCGCGGGCTGGCGGAGAAAAATGAGCGCGGTCTGCCGGTTCGCCCCGGCCGGCCGGGCGGTCAGTCGCAGCGGGGTGCGCGGGCTGTAGTGCCGGGTGAGCATGCCGGGGGAGAGCAGGCGGGCGTTGCCCTGAAAGGAGCGGCGCCTCGCGGCGACTTTCCGTTTCAGCACTTTTCCCAATTGCGCTGCCGTGATCGCGCCGGGCCGCAGGATCCGCGGTTTCGCCGGATGGGTGAGATCGAGCACGGTTGATTCAACGCCGACGGCGCAATTGCCGCCGTCGAGGATGTGGCGGATGCGCCGGCCGAGGCCGTGTTGCACGTGAGCCGCGGTGGTCGGACTGATATAGCTGAAAGGATTGGCACTCGGGGCGGCGAGCGGCACGCCGGCGAGACGGAGCAGCTTGCGCGCGAGCGGGTGGGCGGGGGCGCGGAGGGCCACGGTCGGACCGCCCGAGGTCACGATGTCCGGCACACAGGGATTCCGGGGCAGGACGATCGTCAGCGGGCCGGGCCAGAAACGCCGGGCGACTGTGCGCGCTGCGTCATTGAAATCGGCCAGTTGCTCGGCCTGGGCCAGATCGAGCACATGCACGATGAGTGGATCGTTGGCCGGCCGGCCCTTGGCGGCGAAAATCGCCCGGCAGGCTTTGGCGTCGAGCGCATGGGCGGCGAGGCCGTACACGGTCTCGGTGGGGATGGCGACCAGCCCGCCGCGTCGCAACACGGCGGCAAGCCGGCGCAGGGTGGCGGGGGTGGGGACGTGGATGCGGGCCTTCATTTCGGGCGATAAAAAAGCCGGAGCGGATGCTCCGGCGGAAAGCGCTGCCTAGGCAACGGCTTACTGCATCGTCAGCATGTTGCGCGACTGCTTGATCTTGGAGGTCACGCTGCGCTGCTCCTTGGCGGAGAGGTGGGTGTATTTGCGCGGCAGGATCTTGCCCGTGTCCGTGATGTAACGGCTCATCAGTTGCGGCTGGGTCGTCGGTATCTGCTGGGGCGTGAGAGTCTGCTGTTTGGTTTCGGTGGAGCTCATGATTAAAAAGGAGTCGGAAGGTTGGCTCTCGGGGGTGCCCTGTCAACGGACATTTTTGGTTTGCCAATCGCCTGCGCCGGACATGTTTGGAAACAGCTTTAGTCCCCGTAGCTCAAATGGATAGAGCACGCGTTTCCTAAACGTGTGATCCCGGTTCAATTCCGGGCGGGGGCACCACCAATTCGAAGGATAGGCGAGCTGGATCAATCCGATTAGGAACTTTTCGAAGTCACTGTTATCCGTGGTGATCTAAGAAAGCCCGTTTCCTAATCGCGCGAAGATGATTCGTATTAGGATTCCGAAGTGGGCCATTCCTTCGGGAATTCGCAGGCGCAAAAGCCACACGGTTAGGGACGTGCGTTATGGGCGACTCTGTTTAACAAGGTAGGGCGAAAGATTCTCTGTCACCCGATCCGGCTTTTCGCGCCCTTATGAGGAATATGAAGGCTTTCTTTGATTCTCCAATCGGTGCTACAAACGGGCGAGGACACTCCTTGCTCTCTCCCCACCCGCTTACCCCCGCCT
>JANMTJ010000077.1:0-3068 GCA_031390295.1 Oleiharenicola sp. | reverse complement strand
CCCAACGGGGCGATTCCCTCCCGTTGGTGGCCCACCGGCGGCCAGACCGATTTCGCCCTCCAAAACACCCTGGCCCCCCTCGAGGGCATGCGGAAACACATCCAGGTGCTGGGCGGGCTGGAGCACGCCAACGCCAACGCCGGCAATGACGGCGGTGGTGACCACGCGCGCGGCAACAGCGTGTTCCTGACCGGGGTCCGCATCAACAAGAGCGCCACCGATGTGCGTGCCGGCATCTCCATCGACCAGGCCATCGCCAACCAGGTCGGCCACCTCACCCGGTTTCCCTCGATCGAACTCTCCTGCGATGCCAACCGCAAATCCACCGATTGCGACTCGGGCTATTCCTGCGCCTACCAGTACAACATTTCCTGGCAATCGGCCACCACGCCGATGACGCCCGAGAACAACCCGCGCCTCGTCTTCGAGCGCCTGTTTGGCGCCGGCGAGCATGGCGTGCGCTCCGCCAACGCCCAGCGCCGCATGCTGGAGCGCCGCTCCGTCCTCGATTCCGTCATGTCCGACGCCCGCGCCATGCAGCGCCGCCTCGACTTCTCCGACCGCGAGAAACTGGACCAGTACCTCACCGGGGTCCGCAACATCGAGACGCGCATCCAGAAGGCCGAACAGTTCGGCCCCAACATCGATCCCGGCGAGGCGACCCCCGCCGGCATCCCCGCCACGCATGCGGAATATGTCGAGCTCATGTACGACATGATGCTCATCGCCTTCAAGACCGACTCCACGCGCGTCGCCACCTTCGTCCTCGGCCACGACGGCGACAACCGCTCTTTCAGCGAGATCGGCATCACCGAGGGTCACCACGACCTTTCCCACCACCAGAACAACGCCGAGCGGGTGGACAAGGTCGCGCAGATCGACCGCTGGTATGTCGAGCAGTTCAACAAGTTCCTCGTCCGGATGGACCATACGATGGACGTGGACGGCCACTCGCTGCTGCACAACTCGCGCATCCTGTACGGCAGCGGCAACGCCGACGGCAACCGTCACACCCACGAGAACCTGCCGGTTCTCCTCGCCGGCGGCGGGGGCGGCGCCCTGAATGGCGGACGCTTCGTCAATCACGGCTCGAAACCGCTCTCCAACCTCTTCCTCAGCCTGGCCGACCAGGCGGGGGTCACCGGTCTCGAGCGCTTTGGCGATTCGACGGCGCGGCTGGCGGACGTGTAATGAGGGTGGGTAGGGCGCGACCGCTGGGCGCGCCGTAAGGATATTCGCGGACGGCCCGGCGGTCCGTCCCTACCTTCCGATCACGTGCCGGGTACCAACCCGCCTATTCCTTCTTCTCGCCGGTCGTCGCGACCACGTCCTTGAGCCATTCGAGCAGGACGGCCTTCTCGCCGTTCTTGTCGTAGGCGGCGCGCAGGGCGGCCAGCCGTTCCTGGTACTTGGGATCATTGCGCAGCCGGCGGGAGAGCTTCGGCTTGTGCGGCATTTTATCCTCCAGGATGTACTGCTTGAGCCGGCCGACCTCGCTGACTGTGTTGCGGATGGCGTCGTCGGTGCTCAGGTCCACGTCGTCCCGGGTCTCCTGCTGGTCATCGATCACCTCGCCATGGCACATGACACAGCTTTGGTTCAGAATTTTCCTGACTTCCGGTTTGACCGGCAGCAGGGCCTCCAGGGCGGGTTGGGTGGCCGAAAGCAGGGCGACCGGCAGAGTGAGGGTGAGGATAAACAGGAGGGGACGAATGGGACGCATGGGTGAGTTGAAGGTCAATGGGACGCGGCGGCCTCAAGCAAGGTTACGATCCGTTCGATTTCCTTGGCGGGCAGGGGGCCGGATTTATTGAGCAGCAAAATATAATCGGCAAGCAGCTCTTTTTCAGGCGCGGTCAGCTGGTCGCGATAAGCCGGCATCGGGGTCGCCTGGCCCTCGAAATACTTTTTCGTGAACTTTCCGACCAGACCCGACTCAATGGCCTGGCCGCGGCCGTGGTCGATCCAATGGAGAACCTCGGCGCGGTCACCTTGGGCGGTCAGCTTGAGGAAATCCTGGCCGAAGAAGCCGGGGATATAGCCTTTGAAGGACCCCAGGTTTGGTCCGCCGCCCTGACCCAGTTCACCGTGGCACTGATAGCAGCCCAGCTTGCGCGAGAGGCGGTCGCCCAGCACCAGCAGTTGGTCGGACTTGAGCGTTTGGCCGGTGAGGGGTGGGAGGGGCAGCGCCTCCGGGCCGGTACCTTGGGTGATTTTTAATCCCTCGGCCAGGATCCAGGCGGCAATCGCCTCGATCTCATCCGGCTTGAGCCGGTTCTTGTAGGCCGGCATCTGGATGAAGAGTTTCTTGTGCTTCTCCACTTCGTCCGCGACCACGCCGTTCTCGATCCATTCCACCAGCTTGTCCACCTTGGTGATTTCGCCATCCCAGAAGGTGGGATTGTTTTTGGCCGCCCATTTGTCCTCTTTCTGCCGGAGATTGAAGCGCTTTTCGCCGTCGCCCCGGCCGTGGCAGGCCAGACAGCCCGCAGTGTCGACGAGTTTCGCGCCGCGCGACACCGGCGAATACTCGGGCTGTTTTTCGAGCTGGAGCAGAATCGTCCCGGCGACGCCCAGCGCCAGCAGGGCGAGCAGGACGGGGCCGAGAATACGGCCCGATTCCGGTCGGGTCTGCCGGGGTGTTCGCATCCGGGTAGGAAACCGGGCTTCATCCCAAATGCAAACCGGGAGGCACTGCCTCTAATCCCGAGTGCAACATCTTTAATATCGTGCCCCCGGCATCGACAGCCGGGCGCGCACCGGTATCCTGGGCTCATGTGGTCGTTTGCGCCGCCCTCGCCGGAAACCGTGCGACTCTTCCTCGAAGAGCAGGGCGGCATGCCTTTCAGCTACCCCGAGGTGGGACACTCGCTCGACCGGTCGCCGGCCGGCTACAACCTCGACCATAACCGCGTGCGGCTCGGCGAGGGCGAGGCGGCCTTTGCCGCAGGCTGCGCGGCGCTGCGGCGTTGGACCATGTTTCCCGCCCCCTGGACGCAGATCGGGCCAAGCGACACCCCGTTGGAAACGGGGCGGGTGGTGGCGATGACCGCGCAGGTTTACGGGCT
>JANMTJ010000016.1:0-3820 GCA_031390295.1 Oleiharenicola sp. | reverse complement strand
TGGTAGGTCCCGGTGTCGTCCTGGTTGACGGACTTCTTCACGAAACGCAGCCCGAGCACCTGAGTGTAGAACTGCATATTGCGCTTAACGTCGGATGAGATGGCCGTGATGTGGTGGAGACCGGCTAGATTGGCTTTCATGTCTGTTTATGGTTTGATGTTAAAGTATATGGCAAAATAAAGGTCAGGCTTGGCGGCCGATCTTCTTGCAGAGACGTCCGAGGTCGGAGAGCTCGGTGGAGGACAGCACGGCCATCTCGCGGGTGACATTGGCGACGACCTTGGGAAAGAGGGCGGCGATGAACGCCTGGCCCTTAGGGGTGAGCTTCACGACCACGAAGCGCCGGTCGGCCGGATCACGCTCGCGTTGCACGTGGCCGGCCTTCTCCAGGTTGTCCACGACGAGAGTGAGATTACCGCCGCTCTTGAGCAGTTTCTCGGCGAGCTCGCTCTGGCAAAGGGGTCCGATGTGGTGGAGAGCCTCGAGCACACCAAATTGGGTGATGGTCAGATCATCAGGCAGGACAGTGTGGACCCGGGCCGAGACGGATTCGCCGGCGCGCTGCAGTTTGATGAAAGCGTTGAGGGCGTTGATCTCCTCGATTGCGCCGCGGTGTCTTGTTCCCATGAGCAATTACTTTGACGCCATATGATCATATGTCAAATCAATACCAACATTGCGACGATTTAACTATAACAAGCTAAGCCTGATCAATTTTCGTTATTCTTGTCAGATGTCTCCCGCCTTCAAATGGCGTTGCGAGCCAGACTTTGACAATCTTAATGGCCTCTTCCTCGGTAATGGTGCGTTGGCCGAGAGAGAGGCAATTCCCATCGTTGTGGGAGCGGTTCCAGATGGCGACCTGCTCGTTCCAGCAGAGTCCGCAGCGAATGCCCCTGATGCGATTGGCGACGATCGCCTCCCCGTTGCCTGAGCCGCCCAGCACGATGCCGCGCTCGAATTCGCCGCGGGCGACCGCCTCGGCCACCGGCCGGATGAAATCAGGATAATCGCAGGGCGCATCGGAGGAGGTGCCGCAGTCGCGCACGGTGTGCCCTTCCGCAAGGAGCATGGCCTTGATCTTCTCCTTGTAGGCGAAGCCGGCGTGGTCGGAACCGATGGCAATGGTGATTTTTTTCATAACGGCGTGGTGCGGGTGAACCCCCGGGGGTTGCGGCTGTCCTTATTTCGGTCACCTTCTCTTCCCGCAAACAAAATTCCACCATGCGCCTTACCCTTGCCACCTCCCTGCTCTTGTCCGCCTTGCTGCTGGCCACCGGTTGCGCCAGCTCCACGCCCCAAAGTCGCATCAGCAAAAATCGCGAGGCCTACAGCCGGTTTCCCTCGAATGTTCAGCGCATGATCAGTGCAGGAATGGTCGACGTGGGCTTCACGCCTGAGATGGTGCGCCTGGCGCTCGGCGCGCCGAACCGTGAATTCAGCCGGCAGACCGAAAACGGCAGCACGGAGGTCTGGGTTTATCATGACAGCAGCCCGCGCTTCAGCATCGGCTTCGGGATCGGTTCCTTCGGCCGCCACTCCGCCACCAGTGTCGGTGTCGCGACCTCGACGGGTGACTATGATCGCGACGAGCGGGTGCGCGTTGCATTCCGCGACGGCCACGTGACCGAGATCGAATATCGCAAGCGCTGAGCGCGCACTTTGCCGCAATGTAGGGCTGCCGCTTGTCGGCAGGCCGCCAATCCTGGCCCGGCGGCAAGCGCCGGCCCTACAGAATCAATCTGCCTCGATCACCCGCAGGAATGCCCCCGTGTCGGCAAAGTCCCTGAAAACGGCGGTAGGCTGGTGTGATGCCAGTTCGGCGACACTGTATTTGCCGGTCGCCACGGCGATGGTCTGGGCACCGATGACCTTGCCGCATTCGATGTCGTGGGGCGTGTCGCCGATGATGAAGGTGTGCTGCGGGTTGAAATCAATCGCGTGCCTCTCCTTGGCCCGGCGCAGCGCGTGAGGGCCGAGGTCGTTGCGGCGCGGGCTGTCGTCGGCGTAGGCGCCAAACTCAAAGTAGTGCCAGACGTTGAAGTGCGTGAGTTTGACCTCGGCGCCACGTTGCAGGTTTCCGGTCAGGAGACCTTGCACGACATCCGGCTTGGTGCGCAGCGTTTCCAATAGTTCCAAAATCCCCGGCAGCACCTGCCCCGGTCGTCCGGAGCTCAGTTCCCTGGGCAGGATTTCGAGATAGGCCTCGAGGAAGTCATGGATGTTCTCCGGTGTATCAGGCAGGCCCGTCACCCGCAGGACTTCGCCCGCTATCCATGAATCGGTGCGGCCCGCCCAGTCGATTTTGCCCATGTCCACCGTCGCCCCGAACCGTTTGGTCAGGGCGCGGGCCATGGCCCGGAAGCCCGCGCCGTGGGAGACGATGATCGTTCCGTCGATGTCCCAGAGGATGAGTTTCTTCACAGCGCGTGGATCGCCGCCTTGTTGACCGCAAGGCCGGCTTCCTTGACCGCCTCGCTCATGGTCGGGTGCGCATGGATGGTGCGGCCGAGATCCTCGGCGCTGCCGCCGTATTCCATGTGGGTGACGACTTCGCTGATGAGCTCGCCCGCGCCCTTGCCGAGGATCTGTGCGCCCAGGATCCTGTCCGTCTTGGCGTCGGCGATGATCTTCACGAAGCCGTCGGTGGCGTCGGCGGCGATGGCCCGGCCGTTCGCCGCAAAGTTGAACTTGCCGACATTGACGGCGCGGCCGGCGGCCTTGGCCGCATCCTCGCCCAGACCGACGTTGGCGATCTCCGGGTCGGTGTAGACGATCGCGGGCACGAGCTCCCAATTGACGTGGCCCGCCTTGCCGGCGATCCACTCGGCGACGGCCACGCCGTCCTCTTCGGCCTTGTGCGCGAGCATGGGACCGGCGACCACGTCGCCGATGGCCCAGATGTTCCTGACGGAAGTGCGCAGGTGGTCGTCCACCTTGACCCGTTTTTTGTCGTCGAGCTGCACCCCGGCCTTGGCGAGTCCCAAGCCGTCGGTGTAGGGGCGGCGTCCGACCGCCACGAGGACCTTGTCAGCCTCGAATTCAAGAACCTTGCCATCGCGCTCGGCCGTCAAAATCCCGCGGGGTGAGGGCACCTCGCCTCCAGTTTTGAAGCCGGTCACCTTGGCGCCGACCTCGATCCTGAGGCCCTGCTTCTGCAGCAGGCGGGTGAAGTGGCGGACGATGTCGTCATCGAGCATCGCGACGATCTTGGGCAGGAATTCAACCACCGTGACCTCGCTGCCAAGACGCGACCAGACGGAACCAAGTTCGAGGCCGATGGCCCCGCCGCCGACCACGACGAGTCGCTTCGGCACTTCCGTGAAAGCAATGGCATGGTCGCTGGAGACGACGGTCTGACCGTCGAATTTCATGAACGGCAACTCGACGGGGGCGGAGCCCGTCGCGATGACGAAGTGCTTCGCGGTGAGCCGAACCGGGCTGTTGGGAGCAACGGCCCCTACCTCGATTTCAGTCGGGGAAATGAAGGTCGCCGTGCCCGTGTAGGTCGGGATCTTGCGGGCCTTGGCCAGCAAGGCGACTCCGCCGACCAGCTTGGTGACGACAGCATCCTTTTTCCTGAGGATGGTCGGCAAATCGGCCTCGACGGAACCCAGCTTTACGCCGGATTCGGCGGCATGGTGTTTCGCCCAAGCGAATTGTTCGCTGGTGTGGAGCAGGGCCTTGCTGGGAATACAGCCGACGTTGAGACAGGTGCCGCCGAGCGTGGCGCGTTTGTCAATCAGGGCTACCTTGAGGCCGAGCTGCGCGGCCCGGAAGGCGCATACATAGCCGCCCGGGCCGGCACCGATGACAACGA
>JANMTJ010000012.1:0-9122 GCA_031390295.1 Oleiharenicola sp. | reverse complement strand
TCACCGTTCCTCGCTCCCCGCTTCGCCCGTTTCGAGTCGTCCCTCCAGCTCGCGCTCTACCAGCAGTCGCCCGTCCTGCCCGCGGTGGCCCGGCAGTTGATCCTGCGCAACGCCGACGTCATGCACCTGTTCCAGGCCGATCCGTTTCCGGACCGGCCGCCCACCCTGGTCCGGATCGCCGTCTTTCAATTCAACTTCACCGACCTGCCGACCTACCGTGAGACGGGGCGTTACTGGACCAAGGGCTATGTCGCCGATTACACCCAGCCCATCACCCTCGACGCGGAGGGCCGGATCCGGGACGGCCGCTAGACCGGCTCAGGCATAATTTACGCGCGTCTCCTCGATCAACCCGGCGGTGAACGGTACTTTTTTTTCGGGCGAGCCGGCCGGGAGGCCCTCCATCCGGCTCAGAATGCCGGGAACCGCCAGCCGGCACAGCTCAATGAACCGCTGTTCCATGGGGGCGAGCCCGGGTTTGCTCGCATAAGCCACACCCCATTGCCGCAACAAGGGACGGGAACCCAGCGGCAGCGAAACAAGCGAGCCCTCCCTCAGCTCCTTGGTCACCAGCAACGGGGAGAGCACCCCCACGACCAGGTTGCTTTTGACCAGGTCACGGATCGCCTCGAAGCCCGCCATTTCCACCGCATGGCTCGGCATGATTCTTTCCAACCGGAAGTGCTCCGCCAGCAGTTCGGGCGTGTTGTTTGTGTTCAACGAAAGCAAGAGGGTGTTCCCCGCCAGATCCTCCCGCGATAACCGGCCACTCCGCGCCCACGGATGGCTCGCGCCGACGACAAACCGCAATTCATCCTCATAAAGGTGCACATACCCCAACTCCGGCCGGCCGGCCGGCTTCACCGCGAAGACGAGGTCGAGCAGGCCTGATTCCAGCAATTCGAGATTCTGGACGTAATTCCCCGGCTCGATCGTCACCAACTTGTTCGGATATTCCTTCTGAAACAGAGGCAGCACGATCGGCATGATAAACTCACGGGCCCGGAGGCCAACCCCCAGCCGCAGCCGCTCCTTGCCCCGGTTTGTGCGCGGCGCCACCAGCGTCCGGGCCGTTTCCATCTGCAAGAGAATTTTGTCCGTATACTCCAGGAAATGCTTGCCCGCCGGGGTGATCTTCACGCCCTTGCCCGTGCGGAGAAACAACCGGCACTCCACCTCCTCCTCGAGCGCCTTGATCGCATGGCTCACGGCGCTTTGGGTGAGGGAAAGCTGCTGGCCGGCGAGGGTGAAGCTGCCCGTGTTCGCCAGCACCCTGGCGGCGAGCAATTGCCTGCTATCCAGTACTGATTTCATTTTTATGGCCCGGGATAAAATTGAAAATCAATCAGCGGAGGTGCTGGTGGTTTGGCATTCAGGTGATTCTCATGCGGCGAGGGGGTGTGGATTTGGGGTCAGCGGACAGCGAGCCGAGGGCTGGCCGCGAGGGTAAGTTCATGTTGGAAGAGGCCCAGGCGCTCGTACAGTTCCGGTGAAACCGCACCATCGGCCCCGGGCGACCCGGCGGCAGGCAGCGCGCCGTAAAGCCTGAGGCAACGCCCTAGCACCGCGGCCGCCTCCGCTTCGGACAGGTTGCCTCCATCAAGGAAAAGTCCATGGGGCGCAGGAAGCACCCGCCCGCCACTCGCCAGCTTGACCACCGGCACACCGCATCGCACTGCCGCCTGCAGTGCCGCTTCCACGCCCGCCGGAAAGACGCCGCGGCGGTCCCCCACGGCGACCAGTCCCGCCTGCCCGGATCCCCGCTGCAGGCGTGCGATCTCCAGCAGCACGATCATCTCGGTTGCACCTTCCCGCGCCACATCTCCCGGGGACCATGTCGTCGTCCGGACAATGGCCACGCCCGGCGAACGAGCACCCGCAGCACCATGGATCTCCGCCACAGCCAGCACGAACAGTGCAGCAGCTGTCACGCGGAATTTTTGGCCCAGTGTCATGTCTGGCTGCATAGCATCTCATGTGCCCGGGACCGCGCATACCCGATGGTATGAAAAGGTTTTATGCGGATACCATGCCTATCACGCAGGCTGCTGTCTGTTGTACGGAGGATTAGGGAAAATCGTCGGCTTTCAGGGTATCCCACCGGCGACGGGAGCGCTCGAGCCAAAAAACGGGGCAGAAAAAAAGCCGGCTCCTTGCGGGAGCCGGCCGATGATATTGATCTGGAGACAGTCTCAGGGCTGCATCTTGGCTTGGGCCATTGCATCCTGCAGTTGGCCGCGAACATCGGCGGGCTGTCGCGCGAGCTCCGCCAGACAGATTTCATAGACCCGGTCATGGGCCACCGCTTTCTCCGCAAGGGCGAGACGAACAGAGGTGCTCAGGCCCGGCTCGTCGGACCCAAGGGCCGCCAGCACCTTCGTGATGTGGCGGGACTCGCCCGTGGCGAGAAAGGCACCCCATTGGAGGTTCAGGGAGGAGGAGGAGCGCACATCAGTGTCGCGCAGATTGGGTTTTGTCCCCAGGAGCTGCTCGACCTCGACCCGGAGTTCCGGAGCGACTAGGCGGGAATACGCCCGCAGGTAGTCTGCGCCCTTCGGACTTCCCGAATACCAGAGCGCCGAGGCAATGATGCGCTGGTGCGCCTGAGGCAGGGACTGGCAGTTCATCACCCACAAGTCGATCTGCTCGGGGTTCTGCGCAAAAATGCTGGCGATGAAGCCGATGGCCAGCGGCACATGGCCCGGCTGCTCGAAATAACCGCTACGGCTCAGTTTGTAGATGGCGGGCAGAAACTGCTCCGGCTGCGGATTTTCGTAGTAATGATTGAGCCAGGCCTCGGCCGACGTATCCGCGGCGGATAAAGCGGGGCTGGCGAACATGAGAACCAGCGATGCGCTGATCCCCAGCAGGGTGATCTTGGTATTTTTCATGGGGTTATGGAATTAAACGGACCGCGCCGCGGGGTTGCAGCGGGTTTCCTGTACTACCGTATCCGGCCAGCGGCAGCCGACAAGCCCCTGCCGATGAAAAGATTTCATTGGGCTGGAATCGCTTGCGCATGCTTCGTGCTCAGTCGGCTGCTCTTCCCTTGAACAACAAAATGTCCAAAGTGGCGCTCTGCGCGGGAGCCCTTCTGGTTTCGATTTTTCTGCTCCTGCCTGGGCGATCTCCCGAGAACTCCCCGTCCTCTCCGATCGGTGCCGCCGGCAAACCGGTGCGCGAGGCCACCCTCGTGCACACCGTGGTCGTCACGGCCCAGGCCTTCGACGAATCGATCACGGCCGTGGGCACGGTGCGGGCCGACGAAAGCGTGGACGTGCAGGCGGAAATATCCGGTAAACTGACGAAAATTCATTTTCAGGAAGGCACCTTGGTGCACGCCGGCGATCTCCTCGTCGTGATCAATGATGCCGAGCTTCGCGCCACGCTCAAGCGCGCCGTCTACCGGCGGGAGCTCTCCGCGCTGAAGCTGCGCCGGATCGCGACCCTGATCGGCCTGGGTGGCGTGCCCCAGCAGGAATACGACATCGCCGCCAGCGAACTCCAGGTGCTGGGCGCCGAGGTTGACCTCATCGAGGCTCAGCTGGCCCACACCGAGATCCGCGCGCCATTCGATGGCATCATCGGCCTGCGCCACGTCAGCGAAGGCGCGTTTATCACACCCGCCACCCGGATCGCCACGTTCCAGCGCCTCAACCACCTGAAGATCGATTTCGCCGTCCCTGAGAAATACGCCGACCGCATCAAGCCCGACAGCCCGGTCAGCATCAGTGTCGCCGGAGGCGAGCAGCCGCTGGTGGGCAGGGTTTACGCCATCGATCCGCGCATCGACAACGCCACGCGCACGATGCTGATCCGGGCCCTCTGCCCCAATCCCTCCGGCCGCCTGCTGGCTGGTGGCTTTGTGGGTGTCCGATTGGTGCTGGCGCGGATCCCCGACGCCATTCTGGTGCCGTCCTTGGCCCTTGTCCCCGGAATGAACGACAAAAGCGTGTACGTGGTGGAGAACGGGAAAGCCGGCCGCCGAATCGTGCAGACCGGGGTGCGCACGGAGTCGGCGGTCCAGATCGTCGCCGGGCTCAAGCCCGGCGACATGGTCATCACTTCCGGGCTGCAACAGGTCCGCACCGGCCAGCCCGTGCACGCCATGGTGGATGGGTCCGTGGAGACCACCCAGCCGGAGCCCCAGGCGCTGGTCGGACACCAGCCCGGCCCCACCGCCAGCGCCGCCGCCCTGAATTGATGCATGGATCTTGCCGCCTTCAGCATTCGCCGTCCGGTTTTCACCCTCGTCCTGTCGTTGCTGATCACGATCCTCGGCGGACTCAGCTTTCTCCGGCTGGGCGTACGGGAATTTCCGGCCATCGACCCTCCCACCCTTTCCATTGCCACCAGCTATCCCGGCGCGGGGGCCGAGATCATCGAGGTCCAGATCACCGAGCCGCTGGAGGAAGCCGTCAACTCGGTCGCGGGCATCCGCACCCTCACGTCCACCAGCCGGGAGGGGTCGAGCCAGATCACGGTGGAGTTCACGCTCGACACCGACCTGGACACGGCGGCCAGCGATGTGCGCGATCAGATTTCCCGCGCCATTCGCAACCTGCCGCCCGATGCGAACCCGCCGGTCATCATCAAGTCCAACGCCGACTCGACCCCCATCTTCAGCCTCGTCCTGCACAGCGACCGGCGCTCCCAGCTCGAGCTCTCGGCCTACGCGGACATCATCAAGGATCGCCTCCAGACCGTGCCCGGGGTGGCGGCCGTCGACCAGCCCGCCGAAAAGCGCTATGCCATGCGCCTCTGGATCGACCCGGAACGACTGGCCGCCTACGGCCTTACGCCCCTCGATGTCCGCCAGGCTCTCAACCGCGAGAACATTGAGCTGCCTTCCGGCCGCATTGAGGGAACCACGGTCGAGCTGAACGTGAAAACCATGTCGCGCCTCAACACGCCTGCGGAGTTCGATGCCATGGTCCTCAACCGCACGGAGGACCGCCTGGTGCGGTTCCGGGACGTCGGCCATGCGGAGCTGGGGGCACAAAACGAGCGGGGTTCGCTGAAGATCGGCCGGAAGCCGGTCGCGGGACTTTCCTTCCGCCCGCAACCGGGAGCCAACCAGATCGAGATCGTGGATGAGCTGATGCGCCGGCTGGAGCAGACGCGCAAGGAAGTGCCGACCGACATCGCCCTCGAGGTCGCTTACGACAACACGCTGTATGTCCGCCACTCCCTCCACGAGGTCAAGGAGACGGTCTTCATCGCCTTCGCACTCGTCGTGCTGGTGGTCTTCGCCTTCTTCCGCGAATGGCGCACCACCCTGATCCCCGTGCTGGCCATCCCGGTTTCCATCATCGGTACGTTCGCGATCATGGACGTCGCCGGTTTCTCGATCAACACGCTCACCCTGCTCGGAGTGGTACTCGCGATCGGACTGGTCGTGGACGACGCCATCGTGGTCCTGGAAAACATCTACACGAAGATCGAGGCCGGGCTGTCCCCCGCCGAGGCGGGCGTCGCCGGCACCCGGGAGATCTTCCTCGCGGTCATCGCCACCACCATCACGCTCGCGGTCGTCTTTCTGCCGCTGCTGTTCATGGGCGGCCTGTCGGGAAAACTCTTCCGTGAATTTGGCGTCACCATCGCCGGGGCGGTGCTGATTTCCGCCCTGGTGGCGCTCACCCTCACCCCGATGCTCAGCGCCCGGCTGCTCAAGTCACATGTCCACCGGGGCCGGCTGTTCGCGGCCACCGAGCCGTTCTTCACGAACTTGGAAGCCGCCTATGCCCGGGGCCTCGCGGCCTTTCTCAGGCGCCGGTGGCTGGCCCCCTTCGTCCTACTCCTCTCGGGTGTCGCGATTTTTCTCTGCTACCGGGCGCTGCCGCGCGAACTGTCGCCCCTGGAGGACCGCGGCCGAATCTGGGTGCGGGCCTCGGCTCCGGAAGGAGCCGGCTATGAGTTCATGCAGGGTTTCATGGACGACCTGACGCAGACCGTGGCGGACCGCACACCCGAAGCGCAGGTGATGCTGACCCAGGTGCCGGGCGCCGGCGGCAGCCCTGGCACACAAGGCAGCATGAACAGTGGCTTCTTGCGCATCTTTCTCAACGAAAAGCAGGAGCGCAGCCGCTCGCAGCAGGAGATTGCGGACAGTCTTCATTCCCTCGCCCGCGAATTCACCGGCGCCCGCATCAACATCACCCAGGAAGCCAGCATCGGGGAACGCCGGTCCAGTGCCAGCGGGGTGCAATTTGTCATCCAGGCGCCCAATCTCGAGGCCTTGCGCACCGTGCTGCCCAGATTCCTCGAGGAAGCGCGCAAGAGCCCGGTGTTCACCTTCCTCGACAGCGACCTCAAGTTCAACAAGCCCGAGGTGCAGATCCGCATTGACCGCGACCGGGCCCAGGCGCTCGGGGTCAGCGCGCTCGACATCGGTCAAACCCTGCAGATGACCCTCAGCGGCCAGCGCTCCGGCTATTTCATCCACAACGGCAAGCAATACGACGTCATCGGGCAGGTCACGCGTGACTTCCGCTCCCGGCCGGACGACCTGGCCAACCTGTCCGTGCGCGCCGCCAGCGGCGACCTCGTGCGACTGGACAGCCTTGTCACCCTCACCGAGCAGAGTGCCCCGCCGGAAATCTACCGTTTCAACCGCTATGCCGCCGCCACCATCTCCGGCACGCTCGCCCGCGGACACACCATGGGCGAAGGTGTCGCGGTTTATGAAAAGGCGGCCCGGGCCACGCTCGACGAGCGCTTCAGCACCAGCCTGACGGGTGCCGCGCGAGATTTCGTCGACAGCTCCTCGTCCCTGGGCTGGGTGTTCGGCCTGGCGCTGCTCCTGATCTACCTGGTACTGGCGGCGCAATTCGAAAGCTTCCGCGCGCCGTTTGTGATCCTGTTCACCGTACCGCTCGCGGCCGCAGGCGCGCTCCTGGCCCTGTGGTATTTTAACCAGAGCATGAACATCTTCTCCCAGATCGGCCTCATCATGCTGGTGGGCCTGGTAACCAAGAACGGCATCCTGATCGTCGAGTTCGCCAACCAGCGGCGTGCGGCGGGGCGGCCAAACGCGCACGCCGCCGTGATGGAGGCCGCGACCGCCCGGTTGCGCCCGATCCTGATGACCTCCCTGGCCACGATCCTGGGCATCGTGCCGATCGCCCTGGCCTTGGGCGCCGGTTCGGAAGGGCGTGTATCCATGGGTATCGCCGTCATCGGAGGACTCACGCTCGGCACCGGCCTGGCGCTGTACGTGATACCGGCCGTCTATGTCGGACTGGCCGCCCGGCCAGCCAGGGAAAAACCAACCTCGCCGGCGCCCCTGCCCGCGCTCGCCGAGGACAGCACGGTGTCGGCCTGAGGCCGGCGCGCGAACCGGGCCACCGGCATCGCGCCCGCGTGTCTGGCGGATCAGGGCTTGGGGGTGGTCGCGGCCTTCGTCTGGGCCGCGGCATGAACGGCAAGTCCCTCACCCTCCAACAGGGGTCCGAGGATCGTCACGTCAGCCGCACCGACGCGGGTATAAACCTCCCGGCACTCCAGCGGATTGGGTGGCACGGGGCGCCCACGCAGACGGGTGACTTGCAGCGCGGTCACTCCGTAGACGAATTTCTTTATCCCGGCCGAACGAATCGAACCACAGCACATGATGCATGGCTCCGTGCTGGTATAGAGCGTGCTCGCCGCCAGCGTGGCCCGGTCGAATTTGCGGCTGGCGAACGAAATGAGACCGGTCTCCGCATGATGGGTGACGTCATGGCTGGTGTTGCTGTCGTTGCCAAACTCCATGAGCACCTGCCCGTCCTTGACGAGCAGCGCGCCGTAGGAGCTGTTGCCAACGGCGGCCGTGGCGGCGGCGATTTCGAACGCCCGGACCATGAACTTGCGATCCTCCGCCGTGCACGCCGGGTCGTCGGGTAGCGGGACGACCGCCGGGGCGGCGGCCGTCAGCGGGAGCTGCAGAAATAATGCGACCGTGGTCGCGGCGAGCCGAGTCAGACGTGCTTTCATCAGCGGAGTGTGCTCAGGGGTTCTTTCTTTTCCTCGAGATAGCCCTGGATGCGGGCGACCCGGACGCGGACTTCCTTGCTCGCCCGCGCCGAATCGAAGGTCAGGTTGGTCGTGCCGTCGGCCGCCAGCTTGCCACCGATGTAAACCTGCTTGAGGTTGCGCTGGCCGCAGGCGAGCACGTACGTCGCGAGCGGATCGTGCAGCGGCCCGGTGTCGGGATCGAACGGGTCGACGAGGAGGAAGTCGGCAAATTTGCCGGGCTCAAGGCTGCCGACCTTGTCGGCGATCTGCAGCACCTCGGCACCGGCGAGCGTGTGAAAGTAGAGAATGTCGTAAACGGGCATGGCCTTGGCATCGGTGTACATCCCGCGGATGACCGCGAGGCCGCAGCGCATGTTGGTGAAGGGGTCGCAAGTGTCACCGCTGTTCTGGTTGTCCAGGCCCATCGATATCTTCACCCCGAAAGCCCGATACGTCGGGATGTCCGCGATGCCGTCGGCCAGCCGGCCATTCGGCCAGGGCTGCCAGGACATGCCCGATCCGGCTTTGCCCGCCCGCGCGAGCATGTCCGGCAGGGTATGGATGAAATGGGCGAACAGCAGGTTGGGCCCGAGCACGCCGGCCTCCTCATACCAATAGAACTTGGGCTGCTGCTCCCGGGCGGCCGCGGCGCTTTCCATGAGATGCGAGTGATTGATCAGTCCATACGTTTTCATCACCCGGGCCTCGAGGAACGCCTTGGCCTTCGTCGGCGCGTTGCCGATCTGACCGCTGATCGCCATTTTCAGGAAGAGAGGATTTTTCCCGTAGGTCTTGCTGGCGTTGCCGATGATCTCACCCACCTTGGCGACCACCTCGTCATCCGTGCCGACCGGAGGCAAGCCGATGCTGTTGATGAAGCGCAGGCCAGCGTCGGCCTTGCCCCGCATCTGCTCCTCGACATACGGGCCGGGCTTGACGATGGGCGGCGGGGCGACCTGTCCGGGATCCACGCGCGTGGTGATGGTGCCGGCATTGGTAAAATCGTAAGCCGTGGTGACGCCGCTGCGGATATAGTCGAGGCAGCCGTGCAGAACGAACCAGTAGAGGTCCTCGGCCGTGGTGTACTGCAGGAATTGCTGGCGCGCGCGGCCCCAACCGGCGAGCTC
>JANMTJ010000721.1:0-1511 GCA_031390295.1 Oleiharenicola sp. | reverse complement strand
CTGCGCGAAATAGGACTCCTCGCCGCGCTGCATCAGGACCAGCGCAGCGGCCACGGCGCCAAAGGCCAGCAGCGTGGCGAGCGTGTAGTAGCGCAAAAGCCTGAAGCCGCCTTCACCACCTGCTGGTGTGCCGCGCCCCGTGCGCCCTGCCCCTTCGTCGATCATCGGCCGCATTTCCTGGCCTGCAAGTGACCAAGTCTGGAGTTCGAGTTTGCGCCCGCCACTGGCGCACGCTACCGGGGTCAGATCAAAGGCCGTGCAGACGACGGTGGCGTGGCATGTTGCGCAAAGGCCGGTGCTGACCGGCTGCCGGTGGACGCCGCGCTGGCCGGGCGAGCCAGCGCGCGCTGAAGGGCCGAGCGACCACCCAAGCCAAACCAGGAGAACTGCCTTTCTGGCACTGAGCAGTTTGACGCGGCACATAACTCGATGGTCAATGTGTCGGCAGAGGTGCCACGACCCAGGGATGGGAGAGTCTTGAACTTCAAATGGAAGTCCAGACCGAAGTCGGCGGTCCGGTCAGTCGCTGGCCGAGATCGTGCAGCGCGCGGTGCGTGACTATCAGCGCAAAGTGGGGGTTGGGCCTGCCGTCTCGGTCGATGTGGAAGAGGTGCCGACCGACTTGCCCCTACCGGTCAAGATCACGCTGTTCCGGCTGCTGCAGGAATCGCTGGCCAATGGCTTCCGGCACGGGGGAGCAGCGCATCAACGCATCACACTCAAGGCTCGTGACGGCGAGTTGCTGGTCGAAGTTGCAGACGATGGACATGGTTTCGATCCGAACAGCGCGGCTGCCGAAGGCCACTTCGGCATTGCCGGCATGCGCGAGCGCGTCGTCATCCTTGGCGGGACCTTCAGCGTGCACAGCGCGCCCCACCGCGGCACCGTGATACGGGCGACGCTGCCCACGGCGGCGCTGGAGCCGGCTCATGAGTGAACCGATCCGCATCCTCGTGGTCGACGATCACCCGCTGTTCCGGGAGGGTGTGGTCCATTCGCTGATGGCCGAACCCGACCTGGTCGTGGTCGGCCAGGCGGCGAGTGGCGAGGAGGCACTGAACCTGGCGCTGGAGCTGTTGCCCGATGTTGTGCTGCTCGATATCGCGATGCCGGGGTGGGGCGGGCTGGTGACGGCCGAGAAGCTCGCGACCGCGTGCCCTGCGATCCGGGTGGTGATGCTGACGGTGGCCGAGGACGAGGACAAGCTCGTGGCGGCGTTCTCGGCGGGCGCGCGCGGTTATGTGCTCAAAGGCGTGTCGGCCCGCGAATTAGCCAACGTGGTGCGCGGCGCCGACCGCGGCGAAGTTTACGTATCGCCGTCGTTGGCGGCCGGAATTCTGGTGGCGCTGACGCACGGTCGCCCCATCGACCCGCTCGGGCAGTTGACCGAGAAGGAGCGCAACATCCTCAAGCTGGTGGGCCGGGGCCTGACCAACCGCGAGATCGGCGAGCAGCTCCACCTTTCCGAGAAGACGATCAAGCACTACATAACCAACATCCTGCAAAAGCTC
>JANMTJ010000694.1:0-25098 GCA_031390295.1 Oleiharenicola sp. | reverse complement strand
GGCGCGAGCCGCGTGCGCGACATGTTTGAACAGGGTCGCAAGAACGCCCCCTGCCTGATCTTCATTGATGAAATCGACGCGGTGGGCCGGCAGCGCGGCGCCGGACTCGGCGGCGGCAACGACGAGCGCGAACAGACCCTGAATTCCCTGTTGGTCGAGATGGACGGCTTCGACACCCAGGAGGGCGTCATCATCATCGCGGCGACGAATCGCCCCGACGTGCTCGACAGCGCGCTGCTGCGCCCGGGCCGCTTCGACCGCCAGGTCAGCATCGACCTGCCCGACATCATCGGCCGGGAACAGATCCTGCGCGTCCATGCCCGCAAGATCACCCTTTCCGACAACGTGGATCTCGCGGTCATTGCCCGTGGCACACCCGGCCTGTCCGGCGCCGAGCTGGCCAACCTCTTGAATGAGTCCGCCCTGCTGGCGGCCCGCCGCAACAAGAAGAAGGTCGAGATGGCCGATGTCGATGAGGCGCGCGACAAGCTCCTGTGGGGCCTGTCCCGCCGCCGGGTGATGGATGATGCCGAAAAGCGGCTGATCGCCTGGCATGAGGCCGGCCACGCCATCATGCAGGCCGTGCTCGATGACGGCACCGTGCCTGTGCACAAGGTCACGATCATTCCCCGGGGCCAGAGCCTCGGCAGCACGACCTACCTGCCGACCAAGGATATTCTCACCCGTCCCAAGAAAAAGCTGCTGAACGAAGTGGCCATGGCCATGGGCGGTCGCGTGGCGGAGGAACTGGTCACCGGCGATTTCAGCAACGGCGCCTACGGCGACATCAAGCAGGCCACCCGGATTGCCCGCGCCATGGTTTGTGACTACGGCATGAGCGACCTTGGTCCGGTCGCGATGGGGGAGAACCAGGACACGGTTTTCCTCGGTCGGGATATCACCCGTTCGCAACACATCAGCGAGGACACCGCCCGGAAGGTGGACATGGCGGTCTCCGATATCCTGAATTCCCAGTACAAACGGGCGCAGGAGATCATCTCGGAACATCGGGTCGCGCTCGACAAGGTCGCTTCCGCCCTGCTGGAGCATGAGACCATCGAGGGACGGCATGTGCTCGAGATCCTCAAGCACGGAGAAATCCAGTCACCCATCGTGGCGGTCAAGCCGCCCAAGCTGCCCCCGGCTGATGCGCCCAAGACAGCCGACAAGGCTGCGCCTGCGGCCTCGACCGGCCCCGCCGGCTCCCCGGCTCCCAGCCCGGCTTAATGGTAAAACATCCTTGGTTTTCTCCCCGGAGGCCGGCACCATGCCGGCCTCTTTCATTATGAATATCTGTTGCATAGGTGCTGGTTACGTGGGCGGGCCGACCATGGCCATGATTGCCCTGAAATGCCCCGATATCACCGTCACGGTGGTGGACATGAACGCGGCCCGCATCGCAGCCTGGAACAGCGGCAAACTGCCCATATTCGAGCCCGGACTGGACGACGTGGTGAGCCAGGCGCGAGGCAAGAACCTGTTTTTCTCCACCGATGTGGCCGGGCAAATCAAGCTGGCCGATATCATCTTCGTGGCGGTCAACACGCCGACCAAGACCTACGGGGTGGGTGCCGGCCGCGCGGCCGACCTGCGTTTCATCGAGTCTGTCGCCCGCACCATCGCGGAACACGCCGAGAGCGGCAAGATCATCGTCGAGAAGTCCACCATCCCGGTGAAGACGGCCGACGCCATCAAGACGATCCTTGCCTCCAATGCCAAGGGGTTGAAATTCCAGGTGCTCTCCAATCCCGAATTTCTCGCCGAAGGCACGGCGGTGAAGGATCTGCTCAAACCGGATCGCGTGTTGATCGGCGGCGAGCGCACGCCGGACGGGGAGCAGGCGATGGAGACACTCGCCGGGGTTTATGCCCGCTGGATTCCCCGCGACCGCATCATTACGACCAACCTCTGGTCGTCTGAACTTTCCAAGCTCGTGGCCAACGCCTTCCTCGCGCAGCGCATCTCCTCCATCAACTCCATCTCCGCCCTCTGCGAGGCCACCGGCGCCGATGTGGACGAAGTAGCCAACGCCATCGGCATGGACAGCCGCATCGGCCCGAAATTCCTGAAATCCTCCGTCGGCTTTGGCGGCTCCTGCTTCCAGAAGGACATTCTCAACCTCACCTACCTGTGCGAGAGCTTCGGGTTGCCCGAGGTGGCCGCCTATTGGACGAGCGTCGTGGGCATCAACGACTGGCAGAAGAACCGCTTCGCCAACCGCATCGTGAAGGAGCTGTTCAACACGGTGGCCGACAAGAAAATCGCCATCCTGGGCTTTGCCTTCAAGAAGGACACCAATGACACCCGCGAATCCGCGGCCATCAATGTCGTGCGGTACCTGCTCGCCGAGGATGCCAAGGTCAGCGTGTACGACCCGAAGGTTCCGGCCGAGGAAATCAAAACCGACACCCTGGGCAAGGGCGGGGAAAATCCCCGCCTGACGGTCGCCAAGGACGCCTACGAGGCCTGTGCCGGCGCGCACGCCATCGCCATCGTGACCGAATGGGACGAGTTCAAGACCCTCGACTACGCGAAGATCATCGCGGGCATGCCCAAACCGGCTTTCCTGTTCGACGGCCGAAACATCGTCGACCTGGCGGCGCTCCGGAAGCTCGGCTTCCGCGCCTCCGGCATCGGCAAGCCGGCGGCGTAACTGTTCTGGCATGGTAGGGCGCGGACTCTGCTCCGCGCCGTGCATCGCGGCGGGAAGGGACACACCGCCCTGCCTCAAACGCCACTCGCGTTGCGGTAGTGGCGTGGGACGCGCTTGGTAACGGAACAAAGCGTCTCCCAGGCAATCGTGTCCGACCAGTCGCTGAACTCCGTGATGGAGATTTCCGCGCCCGTCTGCCGGCCGACCAGCACCACGTTGTCGCCGCAGGCGACCGTCCCGGTCACGTCGGTGACGTCTACCATGGTCTGGTCCATGGTGATGCGGCCCAACACCGGGCAGCGCTGGCCATTGATCAGCACCACGGCGCGGCTGCCGCTGGCCCGCGCGATGCCGTCGCCATAGCCGGCGGTCAGCACGGCCACCCGGGTGACCCGTTTGAGTTTCACGGTCCTCCCGTAACTGACGCCCGTGCCGGCGGGCAGTTGCTTCACCAGGCCGATGCGGGTGTGGAAACTGAACACCGGTTCGGCCTGTACCCGGGCCAGCATCGAGTGCGGGTGGGGGCGGATGCCGAATTGCAGGAGCCCCACCCGGACAGCGTTGAAAGCACTTTCACCCGGCGTGGTCTCGAGTCCGGCACTGTTGTCGGCGTGGATGAACAGACCGGCCGGATTGAAATCCGGGAAGGCGGCCAGGGTGGCCAGAAACAGCCGCCGCTGTTCCGCCGTGAAGCCCGGGTCCTCATCGGCGCTGGAGAAATGCGTGAACACGCCCGCCAGTCGCAGACCAACCGCCGACTTGATCGTCTGGTAAAGCTCCCGCGCCTCGGTGTGCCAGACTCCGAGCCGGCCCATCCCGGTGTCGATCTTCAGGTGGACCGCGACGGGTTTGCCGGCGGCGCGGCCGATGGCGGCGAAGCGGCGGACTTCGTCGACGGATGAAACCGTGGCGGCGAGATCATATTCGGCGAGATAACGGTCCTCATCGGGCAGCACCGGACTGAGCAGCAGCACCGGCCAGTCGGCACTCAGTTCGCGGATCGTCATGGCCTCGGCGATGTTTGCGACGGCAAACAGGTCTGCCCCGGCCTGCATGAGTCGCGCCGCCACCTGCGGCAGGCCATGGCCATAGGCATCGGCCTTCACCACGGCGACATACTTGATGTGCGGGGGCAGGGTGGCCCGGATGTGCTGCAGGTTGCGTTCGAGGGCGGCGAGGTCGATCTCGACCCAGCAACGGCGGGGAAGTTGGGCGGAGGCGTTCATCGGGGACCGGCGGTCGCGGCACTGTGGGGCTGGGCGGACCATTTCTTGTATTCGGGGGCCTCGTGCTGGAAGGCATCGGGAGTGGTGGTCGCGGTGCAGAGATCAGCCTCGGCGTGGGCGGCGAGCAGGGCGGCGACATCGTAGGCGTAATCCTTGACGGCGCGGGGAGCCGTGGCCCACGCGCGGAACGCCGCCGGCTGAAAAAGTTCGCCCGCCAGGGAGGCAAGTTCAGCCACCGCAATGCGACGCAGCGGTTGGATGCCTGCGGCGGTTGAAGTCACGCAATGCCAGGTGTCGCGCCGGGCGTCGGTGATGAGCGAGAATGGAGCCGACTCGTTCGCACGGCGAATCGCATGGGCCAGCAGCGTGAGGCTCTGATAATGGTAAACGGGACGCGGTTTACCCGCCTCCGGCGGCGCCAAAGGCGACCAGGGTTTCAGGGCCAGCCAGGTGCGAAGGGCCATGGCGACCGTGCGGGTGCCGAGCATCGAGCCCGGTCCCTCGCAGAACAGGAACGCCCCGAGTCCCTCAATCCCCAGACCGGACTGTTGCAGCACCGCCTCGGTTCCGGCAAAGACGGCCCTGCCGGCCTCGTCTTGCGTGGCGTGCCAGATTGGCGTTTTACCCGACTGCAGCAGCCCCACCTGCACCCGCTGCGAGGCCGCATCGAGAACGAGGATACTGCCGTGGTTGGCAAGGAGTTGGGTCAGATGGGCCATGGCGCTGGCCAGCTTGGGTGCTGCGGGAGCAAAATCCAAGGTGGATTCCGCAGGATTTGGGACGAAAGAGACCTTGACCGGCCCGCGCGGGACTACTTACCTCGGCCTCTTTTCTCCCTCGAAACCCATCCGAATTTACCGCCGTGAACGTCCAAATCACCGATATCAACGAGACCCGCAAAACGCTGACCGTCACCCTCGACAAGGGTGAGGTCCAAGGCGAATACACCGTCCTCCTGGGCGAGTTCACCAAGCAGGTCAATCTGCCCGGTTTCCGCCCCGGCAAGGCCCCGGCCGCCATGGTGGCCAAGCGCTACAGCAAGGAGCTCAAGGATGAATTCAAGAGCAAGGTCGTGGGCAAGGCCTACCGCGACGGCCTGGAGCAGTCGAAACTCGAGGTGCTTTCGCTGGTTGACGTGGAGGAAGGGACAATCGAGCCCGGCCTTTCCGCCGCCATCAAGCTTACCGTCGATGTCAGTCCGGCCATCAAGCTCCCCGAATACACTGGTCTGGAACTGGAGATCCAGCCCACCGAACCCACCGCGGTCGAGATGGACCGCGTGATCGAGGGCCTGCGGGCCGAGCGCGCCGATTTCAAGGTCGCCGAGCGGGCCGCCGCCAAGGGTGACTATGTCCGCTTCGGCTACACCGGCACACTCGCCGGCAAGCCCCTCGCCGAGATCGTCGGAGACAAGGCCATCTACGCCGCCGCCCCCCAGACCTGGGAGGAAGTCGAGGGCGCCAACGAGGGCCTGCTGCCCGGCGTGTCCTCGCAGATCGCCGGTTTGAAGGCGGGCGACAAAAAGACCATCGAGGTCGCTTTTCCCGCCGATTTCGCCGCGGTACCCGCGCTGGCCGGCCAGACGGCCTCCTACGCCATCGAGGTGCAGGAAGTCCGCGAACGCGTGCTGCCGCCGATGGACGAGGCGTTCTTCAAGTCGCACCAGGTGGACGACCTTGACGGGCTCAAGGCCCAGGTCCGCGCCCAGCTCACCGCCCGCAAGGACTACGCCAACCGCTCCGCCCAACGCCGCCAGGTCACCGATGCGCTCGCCGCCCGGGCCAACTTCCCCGTGCCGGAAAGCCTCATTGCCTCGGAGCGGGACGGCATTCTCCGCCAGTTCATCGAGGAGAATCTCCGGAACGGCATCCCGCAGGAGAAACTCGAGGAGAACAAGAAGGAGCTCTACGACAGCGCGTCCAAGGCCGCGGTTAACCGCGTGAAGGTGCAGCTCCTGCTCGCAAAGATCGCCGAGGCGGAGAAGCTCAAGGTGGACGAGAAGGACTTTAACAACTGGCTCATGCGCGAGGCCATGCGCAGCGGCCAGCGGCCCGACAAGCTGGCGAAGGATCTCGGCAAGGATCGCGATCAGGTCCGTGCCGTCCAGCAGCAGCTCCTTTTCGACAAGACCCTTGATTTCCTCGTCTCCAAGAGTACCGTAAAGACGGCACCCACCCAAGCATGAGCAGCTACTACGTCCCAATCGTCCTTGAGAACACCGGCCGCGGCGAGCGGTCCATGGATATTTACAGCCGTCTCCTCAAGGATCGCATCATCTTCATCGGCACACCCATCGACGACGGCGTGGCCAACGTGGTCATTGCCCAGATGCTCTTCCTCCAGATGGAGGACCCGAAGAAGGACATCCAGATCTACATCAATTCGCCCGGTGGCAGCGTGACCGCCGGCATGGCGATCTACGACACCATGAATTTTCTGCAGTGTGATTTCGTCACCTACTGCATCGGCATGGCCGCCAGCATGAGCACCGTGCTGCTCGCCGCCGGCACCAAGGGCAAGCGCTTCTGCCTGCCGAACAGCCGCGTGATGATCCACCAGCCTTCGGGCGGCGCGGGTGGCCAGGCGGCCGACATCGCCATCCAGGCCAAGGAAATCATCCGCTGGCGCAAGACCCTCAACGAGACCATCGCCAAGCACACCGGCAAGACCGCGGACCAGATTGAGAAGGATTCCGACCGCGACTACTACATGAGCGCCGAGGAAGCCAAGACCTACGGCATCGTGGACCACGTGGTTTCCTCCACCCGCGACGCCAAACAGATCGCGCAAAGCGCGGCCTGAGTGCCTTTTACCCCGCTGCGTCACGCGGCGGAAAATCCCTCGACTAAACCCGGCTTGGGCCGATTATAACGTTCAATGGCTAAATCCTCGCGCATGACGCTCTGCTCGTTCTGCGGCAAATCGCAGGCCGAAGTCCGCAAGATCATTGCGGGCCCGGGGGTGTATATCTGCGATTCGTGCGTCAACGTCTGCAAGACGATCATCGACCGCGAGGTGAAGGTCCCGGCGACCCCCGAGGGCACTGCCGCCAAGCCCGCCTTCCGCCTGATCAAGCCTTCCGAGATCAAAAAGGTTCTCGACGACCACGTCATCGGCCAGGACCACGCCAAGAAGGTTCTCTCCGTCGCGGTCTACAACCATTACAAGCGCCTCAATTTCGACGCCAACCATGGCAATGCGGCCGATGCCGCCTCCCTGCCCGCCGAGTTCAGCGATGTCGAGGTCGAGAAGAGCAACATCCTGCTCGTCGGTCCCACGGGTTCCGGCAAGACCCTGCTCGCCCGCAGCCTCGCCCGGATCCTTGATGTGCCCTTTGCCATCTCGGACGCCACCACGCTCACCGAGGCCGGCTATGTCGGCGAGGATGTCGAGAACGTCGTCCTGCGCCTCCTGCAGGCCGCCAACTACGACGTGAAGAAGGCCGAGTGCGGCATCATCTACATTGACGAGATCGACAAGATCCGCCGCACGACGGAAAACGTCTCCATCACCCGCGACGTCTCCGGCGAGGGCGTGCAACAGGCGCTGCTCAAGATTCTCGAGGGCACCACCTGCAACGTTCCCCCGCAGGGCGGACGCAAGCATCCGAACCAGGAATACATCCAGGTCAACACCTCGAACATCCTCTTCATCTGCGGCGGCGCCTTTGTCGGCCTCAACGAGGTCATCAAGAAACGCCTCGGCCAGCGTTCGCTGGGCTTCCACATCAACGCCAAGGATCACGACCTCACGCCCGACGAGATGATGCGCGGCGTGGCCCCGGAGGATCTCATCCGTTTCGGCATGATCCCCGAGTTCATCGGCCGCCTGCCGGTCGTCTCCGTGCTGGATGAACTGAAGGTGGCCGACCTGGAGAAGGTGCTGCTGCGCACCAAAAACTCGATGGTGAAGCAGTATTCCAAGCTCTTCGCGATGGATGGCGTGCAGCTCAAGTTCACCCGGGACGCCGTCGTGGCGATCGCCAAGCGCGCCATCGAGCTCAAGACCGGGGCCCGCGCCCTGCGCGCCATTCTCGAGAAGATCATGCTCGAGGTCATGTACGACCTGCCGCAGCGCGATGACATTTCCGAGGTCCTCATCGACCAGGCGGTGGTCGAGGGCCGGCGCAAGCCCCAGCTCAAGAAGCCCAGCCGCAGCGCTTCCAGCGACAAGAACGCGGCCTGAGGCGGTTGAATTACCTTAAACAAAAGGCGCTACCATTTGGTCGCGCCTTTTGTTTAGGCAGGGCCGCCGCTTGTCGGCAGGCCGCGGCCCGGCGACAAGCGCCGGCCCTACAGATGGGCTCACCAGTTGAACGACTCGCCCTTGTCGACGGACTTGGCGAAGGCGGCGAACAGCTTCACGCAGTTCTCCACGTCCTGCAGGTCCACCACCTCACTGGGGGTGTGCATGTAGCGGAGGGGAATGGAGACGAGGCCGCAAGCCACGCCGCCCCGGGCCATCTGGATGGCGCGGGCATCGGTGCCGGTGGGGCGGGGATCAGCCTCGATCTGGTGGGGAATCCTGGCCTTCTTCGCACAGGCGACAAGGCGGTCAAAGACCTTGGGGTTGATGTTCGGACCGCGGCAGATGATCGGGCCGCCGCCGAGCTTGGTCTCGCCGAACTTGCGCTGGTCGCAATCGGGGTGGTCGGTCGCATGACCGACGTCGACGATCAGGGCGACGTGCGGATCCACGGCGAAGGCCGAGGTCTGGGCGCCGCGTGTGCCGATCTCCTCCTGCGTGGTGGCGACCGAGACGACCTTGGCGTTCAGCCTGGCCTTCTCCTTGGCCAGCCGGATGAGGGTCTCGCCGACGATGGAGGCGCCGACCTTGTTGTCGAAGGCGCGGGCGGTGCCGATGCTGCCGGTGATCAGTTCGAATTCGTGATCGTAGGTCGCCACGTCGCCGATGGCGACGCGCTTGAGCGCCTCGGCCTTGGTCTTGGCGCCGATATCAATCCAGATTTCGTGCTTCTTCGGTACCTTTTTGCGATCCTCCTCGTCCATCAGATGTATCGCGCGCTTGCCGGTCACACCTTTCACGGTGCCATGGGCGGTCTGGATGATGACGCGCCGGCCGGAGATGATGCTCAGGTCGTGTCCGCCGATGGTGTCAAAGTAGAGGAAACCATCCTTGCTGACGAAGATGATGATGAGCCCGAGCTCGTCCATGTGGCCGGCCATCATCAGGGTGGGGCCGCCCTTGAGGTTGAGCGTGGCGAGGCGGTTGCCGAGCGCATCGTTGGCGTAGGCATCGGCGTGCGGCTTGACGTGCGCGTCATAGACGGCCTGGGCCTGCGCCTCGGCGCCGGAGGGCGACTTGGCCTTGAGCAACTCAGTGAGAAAAACAGGGGCTTGGTAGTCTGACATGGGGATATATCTAGGCGGGGTGGAGGCCGGTGCAAGCCTCGGGCTAGAGCACGGTCTTCAACAGGCCGTAGACGCCCACGCTGAGCGCCGCGAGCGAGTCGCCGGCGATCAGGCCGCCGCCGACCAGGGACATTGTACTCATGTCTGCGGGCAGGGCGTTGGCGTCGGCCGCCTTCTTGCGCTTGTCGGACCAGGAGGTATAGAGGGAGCCGAAGATGCCGCCACCCGCCCACCACAGGACGGTGGGGAGCTCGACAAAGCCGCCGAAGGACGAGGCGTAGGGGCTGGGCAGCAGCACGGCGTCCACCGTGAAGTCGGTGGCGCGGCCGGCCTTGGAGTTGGCGACGAAGGCCTTGTAGCCGGCCGTGCGCTTGATGAGTTTGCGCGTCACCTCGATCACCAGCCCGATGCCGATACCCAGCCAGAGCGCCTTCATCACATGCGGTTGGGAGGTGGTGATGCCCTTGATCGCGCCGACGAACTTGTAGGTCATGGCCGACTGCCACTGTTGGGCGCCCTCGATATTCGGGTTGCTGAACTGGTCGACCTGCAAGATCGGATAGGCGCTCATGAACACCTTGGCGAGCACCACGGTGAGCACGGCGCCGCAGGCGATGCCGATCACCTGATAGCGGAACTGGTTCACACGGTTGGTGCCCAGCCGCCAGCCGGTCGAGCGGTCCTGCTGCATGTCGCCGCCCACGCTGCACGAGATGAGCAGGATGGCGGAGCACATCAGGCCGACCCCCGGGTCCTTGAGACCAAGGGTGGCCATGATGAACACCGCCATCACGAAGGCGCTGGAGATGGGGTTCCAGTCCGAGATGCCGAGCGAGATGCCGTTGACGAGGACGAAAACGAAGCTGAGGCCGATCGCCACCACGAGAAAGAAGACCGGCTGCTGGAGCACCTGGCTGCCCACGATCACGAGACCCGCGCCCCACGCGGCGATCCACAGGAGCAGGCGCACCATGTTGACTCGTTTCCAATCAGGGGCCGCGACGACGGCGGTCTGCTCCTTATAGCGCTTCGCCGCCTCGATGAGGATGAGGGTGATGTCGAGCCCGGCGGCGCCCAGGATGGTGCCCAGCGAGATGATAAAGCCGATCTTGCGGTAGGGTTCGCCGGCCGCCAGCCAGCCGATGTCCACGAGGTGCGGCTTGATGCCCAGGCCGATGAGGGCGACGACCAGGGCCGGGATGGCGATCCGCGCCCCAACGATGAAGCCTGCGCCGACCGTGGAGGCGGAGACGCCGTAGGCACCGATCGCCGCGACCTTGAATGAGGCGAAACCGACGCCGTAGCCCGCGAGCATGCCTCCCCCCAGCTTGGCGATCGAGCGACGCAACAGCACCGGATCGGTCAGGGCGCGCAGGATGTTGGCCACGGCATAGCCGGATGGGTAGGTGAGTTGCATCCGGTCCACCAGCACCGGGGTGTAGAGCATGCCCACGCCCACGCCGAACATGCCGATACAGGTCAGGAACAGCACCAGTTTCCAAGCCGGCGGCATGGGCAGTCCGAGCCAGACCATGGCCTGCAGGAGCACGGCCATGGCACACATGCCGGCGACCGAGGCCGCCATCGTCTGCATGTAGTTGGCACCGTGCTTGCCCTCGGGACCGTAGGGCAGGGTGACGACGCTGCCGAGGATGCCCGCCAACACCTGACCACCGACGAAGAAGCCGATGGAGAAATTCATGAACGCCGCCGAGATGCCTCCGAGCGGTCCGAGGATGGTGATGGCCACCACGGAGAGCATCACGTGATAGGCGGGTGAACCAATGGCAGGGAGGAAACGCTTGAGGCCGGACTGGTCAGTCATGGAGGCGGTAATGAACGGGTTGTGTCCGTCCGACCATGGGGATTATGACACGACCGCCAACCCTTAAATCCCGCCGCCGGCCTCCATGCTCAATTTTTATGGCCTGGGCAACTCAGTCGAGTTTGACGGTATGTCCGGCAGCATACAGCGCTTTCACGGCGGCGGCAACCTGGTTGTCCTTCACGAGCACATAGTCGGTGTTGAAGGTCGAGAGGGTGAAAATGCTGATGCCAACCTTCGCAAGCGGATTAGCAACCGAGGCGAGAACCCCGGTGAGCGTAAAGTCGAGCGGACCTTCCACCTTGAGGGCGCGCCAGCCGGCCTCCTGCTTCACATCCTTGGGCACGAGGTCCTCGGGACAGGCAATGGAAAGCTCTTCGCTCGTCCTGGTGATCGAGCAGAAGGAGCATTGGCCAGAGGCCCAGGCTGGGATCGGGGCGTCAGACGCCAGCTGACAGATGGCCAATCGATCCGGTCTGAGGGATAATCGCACGGGATCAACGGGCTTCCGCCAGCCACACGGCGGCGGAGAGCAGGACGAGGCTGATGGCGAGGCGGGGCAGGTCGGCCGATTCGCCAAAGAAGATGAGCGAGCAGGCGACGGCCAGCGGGATCTTGGCGTTGTTCATCACCGCGAGCGTACCGGTGCCGACTTGCGTGGCTCCCATGTTCCAGAGGAAAAAGCCGACGCCCGAGGCGAGCACCCCGAGATAAAGCAACACGAGCAGGTGCGTGCTGGTCAGGGTGACGGAGAAACCACCGCGGGCGAAACACGCGGCGAGGGTCACGACGAAGGCCCCGGCGTAGAGCAAGGCGAAGATATCGCGGTCACGCAACGCGGGCTGGCGTTCGCGGAACCGCTTGTAGCCAACCTGGCCAAGCGCAAAGGCAAGGTTGGAGAGTTGCACGAGGGCGAGTCCGACAAGTGTCGGGCGGATCTCCTGGCCGTGAAAGACAATCACCCCGGTGCCGCCGACGGCGAGCAGGGCTGCGGCCAGGGCGCGAATGCGGAAGGTGCGGGCCAGGGCGTCGGCAATAAGCGTGACGAACACCGGCGTGGTCAGCGTGAGGAGCGCGACCTCGTGGGCCTGCAGGTGCCGGAAGCTCTCGTTGTAGGCGAGATACATGAGCCCGAACTGCATCGCGCCGAGGGCGGCCAGCGTGAGCGCCGGGCGCAGCGTCAGGCCCTTGACTCGGAAGAACGGGACAAACACCAGCAAGGCCAGCCCGAGCCGGACGGCGGAAATGAACGCGCTGTCGAGCCCGGCCAGCCGATCCTTGATCAGACCGAAGGAAAAGGCCCAGAGCAGGGAGACGGCGATGAGGTAGGGCATGGGGGGAAGTGGGATGATCGGCCCGCCTTCGCCCTGCGGGCTACGGCGAGGCGAGTTTAGCTCCGCTAAACTCGAAAGATCGCCCCGAGTTTCTTGCCGAGCAGGATGGTCATGCCCGCGATGGTGATGCCCAGGAAGGCCATGGCCCAGACCCCGAGCGCCGAGGCGATGAACTTGCCGTCGCCGAGCAGCTGGAAGAGTTCATAGATCGCCTTGGTGATCGGGTAATAGGCCTGTTTCTGGGCGAGGATCAGCGAGTCGGACACCTCGAGCATGGCGAAAGCGAAAGCCAGCAGGCCACCGGCAATGAGGTTGGCCATGATGAGCGGGAGCGTGACCTTGAACATGGCCTTGAGGGGCGGGCAGCCGAGATTTTGTGCCGCTTCCTCGAGGGTCTCGCTGGTTTGCTGGAAACCGGCGGCGGCGGAACGCACCACATAAGGCAGGCGGCGGATCGAGTAGGCGATGATGAGCAGGATCGTGGGATTGGCGACCGGGTTGAGGAAGGAGAAGAATTTTCCATCCTGGCTCATGGCGAGGTAGCCGAAGGCGAGCACGAGACCCGGCACGGCCAGTGGCAGCATGGCGAGGAAGTCGAGGATCTGGCGTCCGCGGACCTTGGAGCGGACGATCACATAGGCCAGCGCGACACCGAGCACGAGGTCGATGACCGTGGAAATGCTGGCGTACTTGAGGCTGTTGGCGATGGCCGAGACGGTGAGGTCATGTCCCAGGGCGATGCGGAAGTTCTCCAAGTTCAGGTTGCGGGGGAGAACCGTGGCATACCAATCGTTGGAGAAGGCTACGAGCACGACGCCAAGGTGAGGGAGAATGGCGACGAAAGTCACCCCGGCGAACAGCGCGGTGCAAAACCAGGCCCGGGCCGGGGGCAGCGCCTGGGGTCCGCCGGACGAGGTGGCTTTGGCCATCATCGCGTAGCTGTCGCGGCCGAACAGTCCCTTGCCCAGGGCATAGAAGGCCACCGAACTGAACAGCATCACCGCCACGAGCGCGTAGGGGAACGGGTTGCCGCCAATGTCCTTCAGGCCGTAGAAAATCTGCACCGAGGTAACGCGGGCGTAGTCGAAGATGAGCGGCACGCCAAGGTCGGTGAAGGCCCAGATGAAGACGATGGTGCCGCCGGCGAAGAGGCCGGACTTGATGAGGGGCAGGGTGATCTTGACGAACTTGCGCAGGCCGGTGCAGCCGAGATTCTCGGCCGCCTCCTCCATGGCGGGGTCAATGTTGGCGAGGGCCGCGACGGCGTTGAGGTAGATGATGGGGTAGAGGCTGAAGGCGTTGACCAGCGCGATGCCCAGAAACTGGTTGGCGCCGAGCCAGTCGAAGGTCCAGCCCGCGGGCTCCAGGCCGAGTTGGATGATCAGGGAGTTGAGCGCGCCGTATTGCCCGAGGATCTGCTTGATGCCGATGGCGCCGACGAACGGCGGCAGGATCATCGGCACAAGGATGAACGAGCCGAGGAAGCCCTTCAGTGGAAACAGAAACCGGTCGGAAACAAAGGCCAGCGGCAGGGCGATCAACAGCGCGAAGGTGGTGGTGGTCAGCGCCAGCAGGAAGGAGTTGGCCAGGCCGCCGAGGTAGATCGGGTCGGTCAGGAGGGACGCGAGGTAGGCGAAGGTCAGGTTGCCGTCGGCGTCGATGAAGCCGCCCTTCAGGATCTGGAGGATCGGCCAGAGAAAGAAGGCGCCGAAGAACACGAGCGTGAAGACGAAGACGAAGCGCGCGAAGTTCTGCGACATGCACCCGAGGAGATGCACGGGCGGACGGGCCGAGACAAGTGCGAAGGCGGCCGGCGGGCCGATGGTTTAAGGTCTTGGCACGGGACCCTGCATGGCTAAACACGGCGGATGCTTTCTCGTCCGCGTTATTCCCTCCTGCTGCTGAGCTTGATCGGTGTGTCCGCCAGTCTGCACGGGCAAATCACCGAATGGCCGGAAACGGTCAAGCCAGGTCGCTTCCTGATCGAGATGGATGCCCTGTCGCTGACCGTGGACAAGGAAGCGGGCTCCAAATACACGGCGTTTGGTGCGGCCAAGACTTTTCTGACCACGGGTTTGGCGGAGAACTGGGACATCCAGGTCGGGGCCGAGCTGTTTTTCAGCCAGAAAATCGAGACGAGCGGCTTTACGGAGCGCGACAGCGGGATTGGCGACGTCTATGTGCGCACGAAATGGCGCTTCTATGACGAGGGTGGTTCGGCCGTGGCCATCATGCCGTTCGTCAAGCTCCCGACCAAATCCGTCGGGGTGGGGAGCGACTCCATGGAAGGCGGCGTCATCGTGCCATGGACCACCGTGCTGCCGGGCGCCTTCAAGGTTCGCGCGATGGCCGAGCTGGATTTCCGGCGCAATGATGCTGACGACGGTTACGACACGTTCTGGTATTCGTCGATGGCCATAACCCGGTCGTTGACCAGCGCGCTGGGCATCTACGGCGAGGCAACCCTGGGCAAGTCCTCGGGGGGGCGACCCGTGGAGGGCCTGATGGGAGTTGGCGTGACCCTGCACGTCTCAGACAGCACCTGGTGGGACTATGCCATGTACAAGGGCATCTCCAAGGGCGCGGCCGACTGGACCCACGTCCTCCGGTTGAACTGGGGGTTCTAGGCAACCCGCCGGTTTATGGCCTCGCCGCCTTGAGCTGTCGGGCGAAGGCTGCGAGGGTGGCCGGGCTGACGTGGTGCTCTATGCCCTCGGCGTCAATCTCGGCGGCCTTTTCCGGGATGCCAAGCGAGCGCAAAAACGCGACCACGATGCCGTGGCGGTGATGGCACTCCGCGGCCAAGGTACGGCCGGAATCGGTCAGAAAGATGGCCCGGTAGGGCTGGACGCTGACATACCCCTCGCGTTGGAGCCGCGTCAGGGTGCGGTTGACGGTCACATGGGTGACACCCAGCCGCCGGGCCAGGTCCACGACGCGGGCCTCGCCCTGCGAGGCGGACAGGTCGGCGATGGCCTCGACGTAGTCCTCGGCCGTCTCCAGGGCATGCTCCCGCCGGGTATGCTGCAGCGACTCCGCCTGGAGGGCGGAGGGGCGGACGGCCGGCTTGGCGGGGCGGGGGGGCTTTTTCACTCTCGGCACCAAGCCATGAAAGGAGGGGCTTGACAAGTCGAGTCCAAATTGTAGCTAAGGCTACATTATGTATCACTTTCTACGTCACACGCTCCGCCTGCTCCCGGCCCTGGGAGCAGCGACAGTACTGGCCGCGGGGACCGACAAGTCCGGATACACCTTCTTCAACCCGACCCCGGCGGCCGAACTCCGCGAACTGAGCACCGACCGGCCCGATCAGACCGAGAGCGGCCATACCGTGGATGCCGGTCATTGGCAGATCGAGTCGGACCTGGTGAGCTATACCCATGATCGCGACCGGACCGGTGGGGGCGATGTGCGGACCAAGGATCTGAGCCTGGCCACCCTCAACCTGAAGGTGGGCCTGACCAACCGGGTGGACCTGCAGCTGATGATTGACCCGTATGTGAGCTCGCGGGTCGAGGACCGGGTTGCGGGCACGAGCACGAAGGCGTCGGGTTTCGGCGACGTGACCACCCGGCTGAAAATCAACTTCTGGGGCAATGACGGCGGGCCGACCGCCTTTGCCGTCATGCCCTTTGTCAAGTGGCCGCTGTCCGCCTCTGGCATCCGCAACGGGGAAACCGAGGGTGGGGTCATCTTCATTCTCGGGTACGAACTACCCGCCGGCTGGGGCTCGGCCGTGATGACGGAGGTGGATTTTATCAGCGATGGCGCGGGGGGCCGTGACACCGAGTGGATAAATTGCATCACCTTCGCTCACAACCTCACCGGGAAGCTCGGCGGCTACATCGAGCTGTACACGGTCTTGGGCGACGCGCCGGGCTTCAACTGGCGGGGCCAGCTCGATGTCGGCCTCACTTATGCGCTCACTGACGACATCCAGTTCGATCTTGGCTGCAATTTTGGTGTCACCGATTCCGCGCCTGATTACCAACCTTTCGCCGGATTCTCCCGTCGTTTCTGAACATTTCCAACTTCATGAAATTCTCCTCTTTTATCCGTTTGCCCGGTGCAATCGTCCTCGGGCTGCTGCTCGGCGGACTTTCGCTCCCGGCCGGGGCCGCCCAGCCCAAGAAGCGCATTGTGACCACCTTCACGATCATCCAGGACATGGCCCAGAACGTGGCGGGTGACGCGGCCATCGTGGAGTCCATCACCAAGCCGGGCGCGGAGATCCACGGCTACGAGCCCACGCCGCAGGACATCGTCAAGGCGCAGAAGGCCGACCTCGTGCTCTGGAACGGATTGAACCTGGAGCGCTGGTTCGAGAAGTTCTTCGGCAACCTCAAGGGCGTGCCGCGCGCCGTGCTGACCGAGGGCATTGAGCCCCTCGGCATCGAGGAGGGACCCTACACCGGCAAGCCCAACCCGCACTCGTGGATGTCGCCGCGTAACGCCGCCACCTACGTGGAGAACATCCGCCGCGCCTTGGTGCAGCTCGACCCGGCCAACGCCGCGACCTACAACGCCAACGCTGCCGTCTACACGGCCAAATTCATCGCCATCGAGGAGACCGTGCGGGCGGAACTGGCCGCGATCCCCGAGGGCCAGCGCTGGCTGGTGACCAGCGAGGGCGCCTTTCCCTACCTGGCCCGCAACTTCGGCCTGCGCGAACTCTTCCTCTGGGCGGTGAACGCCGACCAGCAGGGCACCCCGCAGCAGGTACAGAAGGTGATCGACGGCGTTCGCGCCCACCGCATTCCCGTGGTCTTCAGTGAGAGCACGGTGAGCGACAAGCCCGCCCGCCAGGTCGCCAAGGAGACGGGGGCGCGGTACGGCGGCGTGCTTTATGTGGACTCCCTGACGGACGCCTCCGGCCCGGCACCGACCTATCTTAAAATGATGGAATACAACGCCCGCACCATCGTGCGCGGCCTCACCTCACCATGAACCCTGCCTCTGACCCCATTGAGCTGAGCGTCAACGCGGTGACTGTCCGCTACCCGAGCGGACAGGTGGCGTTGCGCGACGCCAGCTTCCGGCTCACGGGCGGCTCGATCTGCGGGCTCGTCGGGGTCAATGGCAGCGGCAAGTCCACGCTGTTCAAGGCCATCATGGATTTTGTGCGTCCGGTCGCGGGCGAGGTGCTCATCGGCGGCCGGTCCGTGCAGTCGGCGCTCAAGGGCAACCTCGTCGCCTATGTGCCGCAGTCGGAGGAAGTGGACTGGACCTTCCCGGTCAGTGTGTGGGATGTGGTGATGATGGGTCGCTACGGCTACATGAATTTTCTGCGGATCCCGCGGACTGAAGACCGGCGGGTGGTCGAGGAGGCGTTGGCGCGCGTCGGCATGGCGGAATTTCGCGAACGGCAGATTGGCGAACTTTCCGGCGGCCAGAAGAAGCGTGTCTTCCTCGCCCGGGCGCTGGCGCAGCGCAGCCGCGTGATTTTGCTCGATGAACCGTTCACCGGCGTGGACGTGAACACCGAGACCACGATCATCGAGTTGCTCCGGACCCTGCGCAACGACGGCCACCTGATGCTGGTCTCAACCCACAACCTCGGCTCCGTGCCGGAATTCTGCGACCAGGTGGTGCTCATCAACCGCACCGTGCTCGCGGCGGGTCCGACCGAGGAGGTCTTCACCGAAGCCAATCTGGCCAGGGCTTTCGGCGGTGTGCTGCGGCATTTCCGGTTCGACGAGTCCACCGTGCAGAAACACGACGGCCGGGCAGTCACGCTGCTCACCGACGACGAGCGTCCGCTGGTCTTCGGCAAGGGCGGCCACCTGGAATACAGCCACCGCGAGGGCCACGAAAAGGTCGTCGAGCAGCGCGCCGAGCCGGAGGACGACAAGTGATCGACCTGCTGATGACTCCGCTGCAGTACGAATACATGGTGAAGGCCATCCTGGTGAGCGGCCTCATCGGCGGTGTCTGCGCGTTCCTCTCCTGCTTCATCACGCTCAAGGGCTGGTCGCTGATGGGTGACGCGCTTTCCCACTCGGTGGTGCCGGGCGTCGCCGTGGCCTATGCGCTGGGCTGGCCGTTCGCCGCCGGTGCCTTCGGCACGGGCCTGCTGGCGGCGGTCGGCATGGGCTTCGTGAAGGCCAAGACCCGGCTCCGCGAGGACGCCGTCATCGGCGTGGTGTTCACGGCTTTCTTCGCCCTGGGCCTTTTCCTGATTTCACTCAATCCCAGCAGTGTCGACCTGCGGACCATCGTCTTCGGCAACATCCTCGGCATCTCCGACCCGGACATTCTCCAGGTGGCCATCATCTCGGCCGTGACCCTGGCGGTGTTGGGGCTCAAGTGGCGGGACCTGCTCCTGTTCTGCTTCGACGCCAACCAGGCGCGGGCGCTGGGGCTGAATGTCACCGTGCTGCACTACACGCTGCTCACGCTGCTGTCGGCCACGGCGGTCGCGGCGCTGCAGACGGTCGGCGCCTGCCTCGTCGTGGCCATGCTCGTGACCCCGGGGGCGACGGCCTACCTGTTGACGGACCGTTTCGGCCGGATGATCGGCATCGCGACGACGATGGGCACGGGCACCTCGCTCGTCGGAGCCTATGCCAGCTACTATTTCGACGGTTCGACCGGCGGCTGCATTGTCACGCTCCAGAGCCTCCTCTTCGTACTGGCACTGGTCTTCGCGCCCAAGCACGGCCTGCGCGCGTCGCGGGCGCGCCTGCGGGAGACGGCCGAGGTCACTGCATGAACCGGCTCCTCGAACCTTTTCAATACGGCTTCATGGTGGACGCCATGATTGTCGGCACGGCCATCGGCGCGGTCTGCGCCGTGCTGTCGTGCTACCTGGTGCTCAAGGGTTGGTCGCTGATGGGAGACGCCATCTCGCACGCCGTGCTGCCGGGCATCGTCATCGCCTACGCCATCGGGCTGCCGCTGGCGGTGGGGGCGTTCCTGTCCGGACTGTTCTGCGCCGTGGCGACCGGCTACATCAAGGCCAACACCCGGGTGAAGGAGGACACGGTGATGGGCGTGGTCTTCACCGGTCTGTTCGCCTTCGGGCTCGTGCTGTTCACCAAGATCAAGAGCGACCTGCACCTCGATCACATTCTCTTTGGCAACATCCTCGGACTCGATCCGGGCGACCTGCGCGACACGCTCATCGTGGCCGGGGTCACCCTGACGGTGATTCTGGCCCTGCGGCGCGACCTGCTGTTGTTCTGCTTCGACCCGGCGCAGGCCCGCGCCATCGGATTGCCGACCGAGCTGCTTTACTACCTGCTGCTCTCGCTGCTGGCGGTGACGATCGTGGTGTCGCTCAAGGCCGTGGGCATCATCTTGGTGATCGCCATGCTAGTAACGCCCGGGTGCATCGCCTACCTGCTGACCGACCGGTTTGGAAGCATGCTCTGGATTGCGACCGGTGCGGCGGTGTTCTCCGCCCTTAGCGGGGTTTATGTGAGCTTCTTCCTCAACGCCTCGACCGGGGCGTGCATCGTGCTGGTGCAGGCTCTGATTTTCGGCCTGGCGGTGGTGTTTGCGCCCAAGCATGGGTTGCTGTCCCGGCGCCGGGCGGTCGCCGTGTCATGAGCGCCTGGCCCTACTGGTTTGAGATCGCGGTGGTGTGCGGGCTGACCGCCATTGGCGGTATTCTGCTGGGGCATTTCGGGGAGGGTGAGCCGAAGTGGCGGCGCCTGCTCAAGATTTTCGTAGCCTGCGGACTCTCGGTGTTGATCTCTGCCACGGCAGGACGGGGCTGGTTTTTCGTTTTTCTCAGTGTCATCACGCTGCTGGTTCTGCTGATCCACGTCTGGTGGCTGCCGCGGAAGGGTATCAACGGTTGGACCGCCGAGCCGCGGGAGAAATACTACGCGCTGCGCGGCTGGAAATGGCCGCCGGGTGGGAATCAGAACAGGCCGGCGTAGAGGTCGCGAAAGAGATGCAGGCCGAAAATGGCGGCCAAGACGTAAATCAGCCAGGACACTTCCTTCGCGCGGCCGGTGCAGAGATGGATGATGGCGTAGCCGATGAGGCCAAGACCGATGCCCTCGGCGATGCTGAACGTGAGCGGAGTGCAGAGGATGATGAGGAAGGCGGGTGCGACCTGGTGAAAATCCTTCAGGTTAAGCTTCACCACTGACTGGAACATGAAGATGCCCACGACCACGAGCGCCGGGGCGGTGGCGACCGCGGGCATGGCGAGAATCAGCGGGGTGAAGAACAGGGCGATGAGGAACAGCACGGCCACGGCGACTCCGGTCAGTCCGGTGCGACCGCCCGCGGCGACCCCGGAGGCCGACTCGATGTAACTGACAACATTGGATGTGCCGAAGAGCGCGGAAATGATGACCGCAATGGAGTCGGCCACGAGCGCCTTGCCGGCACCGGGCAGGCGACCTTCCTGATCGAGGAGACCGGCCCGCTGCGCCACGCCAATCAACGTGCCGATATTGTCGAAAAGGGCGATGAGCAGCAGGGTGAGGATGACCGTGACGGCCTTGACTGGGTCCTGGGTTAGAAAATGGAAGTCCAGCTGGAAGAAGGTTGCGGACATCGAGACGGGTGCGGCGACAATGCTGTCGGGCCAGCGGGTCAGGTGTGCGCCCTGGCCGTCGGGCACGAACAGGCCGAGGAGCGTGATGGCGAGAATCGAGAGGATGATGGCGCCAGGTACGCCGCGAGTGACGAGGATGATCGTGAGAATGAGTCCGGCGAAGAAGAGCAGGACGGACGGGGTGCCGAGGTTGCCGTGGGTGACCAGGGTGTTGGCGTCGGCAACAATGAGCCCGCCGTTTTTCAGGCCGATGAAGGCGATGAAGAGGCCCACGCCGCAGGTGATGGCCATCTTCAACTGAAAGGGGATGCCGTTGATGATTTTTTCCCGGATGCCGGAAACGGAGAGGGCCAGGAAGGCGAAGCCGTTGAGGAACACGAGGCCGAGGGCGGATTGCCAGGGCACGCCGAGCCCCAGGCAGACGGTGAAGGCGAAGTAGGCGTTGATGCCCATGCCCGGGGCGAGGGCCAGGGGGAAGTTGGTGATCAAGGCCATCAGCAGCGTGCTGACCGCGGCAGCCAGGGCGGTGACGGTCACGAGTCCTTCGCGCGGCATGCCGGCGGCGGCCAGGATGGCGGGATTGACGGCCAGGATGTAGGCCATGGCCGCAAAGGTGGTGGCACCGGCCTGGAGTTCGCGGACGACCGTCGTGCCGTGCTGTTCGAGTTTGAAAAGTCGCTGGAGCATGGATCAGGGAAGGGTGGCGGTCGGCAGGGTGTGCTCGAAGCGGTCCCACCCGGCGACAAGGGCATGGACAACGCGGGAGCCCACGGCATGGGCGGCCTCGAGTGAGGGCAGGTAGGCGGAGTAAAGGCCCAGTTTTTCGCCTCCCATGCTTTCAGCCGCCGTGCCGCCCGGCCACTGCATGTCAAAGTTGCTGGCGGTGCGCAGGACGAGGATGCGTTCGCGGTCCACGCGACCAGCGCGACCCAGATTGGTCAGGGCGCGGAGCGTACCGGTGTCCTCCATGGCGGTGGTGACATAGTTGCCCTGGCCGGCGGTGTGGTAGGTGACCCAGTCATTGGCCCAGCGATTGAGCAATTTGCCGTGCCAGTAGGTGGCGGCGGAGAGCGTGTCGCCGAGCATTACCCGTGGCGGAGTTTGGCCCTGGGGGGTGTCGGAGTAGGCGGCGCGGCGCTTCCGCATCTGCTCGTTGTCGGCGAGGACGATATCTTTGGTCAGCTGGAAAGCCCAGCTGACCAGGCCGGGATTCAACTCGAAGCATGAGTCGGCGCGGTCGGTGGCGGGCAGCAGGGGTTGCTCATAGGGCTCCCACTTGCGCAGCGGCACATAGCCGGTGGACCAGCCGGCGGGAATCTCCCGGGCGTCTATTTCGTGGGCAAGGTCGCCCTCGACGACAAAGCGCGCCCAGGCGGCGGAGCCGATCGAGGCATCGGCGGGGTCAATGCCGGCGATGCCGGCCACCAGCCAGTAGCTGCGGCGGAGGTCGAAGCGCGGGTCTAGTCCGAGCGCCATGAGGGTGGCGGCGGCGTTGGTATTCCCCACGCCGGTGACGATGGCGATGACCGAGCCGTCAGCATTGGCGCGCACCGCGTGGTAGGCGGCGGGGAGCGCGATTTCGCGGGTGAGCCGCTCGCGTTCGACCCAGAGCTGGAATTCCCCCGGGGTGTCGCCCGTATCAGCCCCCACCTCGAACATGGTCACGATGACAACCTTGGGGCGGATGACGGGCGGTTCGGACGCGCCGAGCAGGCAGGGTGAAAGCAGGAGGATCAGGCCGGCGAGTCGCTGGTTCATGGCTTGAACTCCAACCCCCAGGTCCGCCTGGCGTAACCGTAGGTCACCGGTTTCACGGCGGCCAAGCGGTTGAGCGCGTCGGTGACCGAACCGGCCGAGTAGCGGCTGGCGAAGCCGGCCACAGCGGTTTCATAGTCGGCGAGCATTCTGGCCTTCAGTTCCGGCTGCGCGAAAGAATGGGCGAGGGAATTGCGGCCGAGTTGCGCTAGTTCCTCCCAGGAGAGGTTGAAGGTGGTCACGGCGGTGTAGTACTCGTCGGTGAGATTCGAGTCCCACATGCCCCGGTCGTCGGTGTTGAGGCAGACGGGAATGCCGGTGCGCAGGTATTCCGGGAAAGGGTGGGTGGAGAGATCGGGTGTGTATTGGAGCAGCCGGTTGGAGATGAGGTTGATTTCGATCAGCACACGGCGGGTTTGCTGGAGCAGCAGGAGGGTTTCGGGGTCCTTGATGAGATTCACGCCGTGGCCGATGCGGCTGGCGCCGAGCAGGAGGGTGTCGCGGATATGGCGGTCGGGACCATCCATTTCACCGGCGTGAATGGAGAGGGCTAGGGCGGGGAAGCGACGGCGAAGCTCGCGGTACTTGTCGAGAAAGCGCGCGGGGTAGCCGAAGCCGTTTTCTTCGATGCCGGCCATGTTGAGCCCGACCCAGAGATCCCGGTTGGCGTCTACAAACGTGTAGAGTTCCTCCAACTGGCGCTCGGCGAAAGGCAGGAAGCGCAACACCATCATCTGGAAGCGGACGTTCACACCGGTCGCCACCAGGTCGGGTTGGGCGAGCCGCGCCCGCAGGACGCCAGCCGTCTGGTCGCCGGGGATCGGCCGGCCCTCGTTGTCGACAAAGCCGAGGGCGCCCTGCTGGGCCTCAAGGTACCGCAGGCCCTCGGCCCCATACGCCTTGATGGTTTCGGCCATGACCTCGGACATGACGGGAAGACTGTTCAGCAGGTGGTCGGCACGCGGCCAGATCCACGTGAAGAATTCATCCCGGCCCTCGCCCGGCTGGTCGAGGCGCAGGGAGTCGAGCCAGGCGGTCCGTTGCTCGGGGGTCAGGCGGTCAAGACGTACATAATCCGCTTGGGCCGCCGGGGTGAGCAGCGCATGGGCATACTGCCGGATGGTGTGGTGGTGGAGCAGGGGGGCGCCCGTGGCGAGTCCGGCGTTGAAGCGCACCCGCGTGTAGTACGTGTCGCCCCCGTTGCGCTGGGGGTCCGTGGCGGCGGACAGCCACCACTCGGAGCGTATGGCGCCGCCCAGGTGGTTGTGCAGGTCGCCTCCCTTGGGCAGCGCGTAGAGAAAAGCATAGAGCTGGGCGGGGGTGGCCTGCCGCCGGATCTCGTTGAATCGGGTCGAGAAATCCCCGGCAAAAACCTTAATGGCCAGGAGACAAGGCAGGATCCACAGGGCGGACTTTGCACGCATGCGGGAGTGAATGGGCATCACGCTGCGTAGTGCAACCACAAGAAATAATATGCCAAATAGATTTGCCGAAAATTTTATCATCAAACAGAAGATTCGGCCAGAAAACTGCTACGAACGAATCCACGACACCAAACATACCATGCACAATTCTACCCAATCCCATGTCAGATCAGCAGCCTGGCTTGCCCTGCTGCTAGTTATCACCGCGGGTCTGCAGGCGCAGACCGCCGCCACCCCCGTCTCGCCGGTGGACGAATCGGTCAAGACCGAAGGCGAAGTGTTGGAACTGGAAAAATTCGAGGTCAACGGCGTGCCCATGAACGAACTGGTGCTGCCCCAGTCCAAGCCGTTTAGTTCCGTGTACGGCATGGAGCGCAGCATCCTGGAGACACCGCGCAATGTGACGATATTCTCCCGCGAACAGTTGAACGCGGTCAGCGTGCAGGATGTGCGTGATTTCACGAAACTGACGGCCAGTTCCTATACCCGCACCAATTTCGGCGCGGCCAGCACACCCGACATCCGGGCCCAGAGCGCCGACATGTTTGTGAACGGGATGCGCGTCGGCCTGTCGAGCAACGGCAACGGCATGCCCATCAATTTCAACTCGGTCGAGTCGGTCAACATCGTGAAGGGTCCGGCCAGTGTGATTCACGGCCCCTCGCAGTATGTCGGCGGCTATGCCGATCTGGTGACCAAGCGCCCCAATTTCACGCGCACCGAGGGGTCGGCATCACTGACCATCGGCACTTTCGATATCTATCGCTGGACCTACGATTACAATGCGCCGGCCTCCGCCAAGACCGCCTGGCGCGTCAGCTATGCGGGCGAGGATTCGAAGGGCTTTTATGATGATGCCAAAAAGAAGACGCAGGCGCTGTACTTTGCGCTCACGCACCGGCCCGACGCCAATACCGAGTGGTTCTTCAACAACGAGGTGTTCCTGGCGGACTACACCGAGAACTTCGGCATCAACCGCGTCACCCAGCGGCTG